>CAKAQP010000057.1 GCA_916720285.1 uncultured Lachnoanaerobaculum sp.
ATGTCCGAAGGCAAAGGGAATAATACATCTCGGAGCTACAAGCTGCTATGTAGGTGATAATACCGACATTATAATTATGAAAGAGGCACTGGAGCTTGTAAGGGAAAAACTTGTCAATGTAATAAACGAGCTTTCAAAGTTTGCCCTAAAGTATAAAGACCTTCCTACTTTGGCGTTCACTCATTTTCAGCCTGCACAGCCGACTACAGTCGGAAAGAGAGCCACGCTTTGGATAAATGAGCTTTTACTTGACTATGAGGATATAAACTACACCATTGATAATCTGAAGCTTTTGGGATGCAAGGGTACTACAGGTACTCAAGCCTCTTTTGTGGAGCTTTTTGACGGAGATGATGAGAAGATAAATAAAATAGATCCTATGATTGCAAATAAGATGGGATTTAAAGAATGCTATCCTGTTTCAGGACAGACATACTCAAGAAAAGTGGACATCAAGGTATTAAATGTGCTTGCAGGTATTGCGGCTTCGGCACATAAGTTCTCAAATGATATCAGACTTTTGCAACATTTAAAAGAGATTGAAGAGCCTTTTGAAAAGTCACAGATAGGTTCATCAGCTATGGCATATAAGAGAAATCCGATGAGAAGCGAGAGAATTGCCTCATTGGCAAACTATGTAATGAGTGATGTTATGAATCCCATGATGGTGGCATCCACTCAGTGGTTTGAAAGGACACTTGACGATTCCGCAAATAAGAGACTTTCAATACCTGAAGGCTTTTTAAGCATAGACGGTATACTTGATTTATATTTAAATGTTGTGGACGGATTGGTGGTATATCCGAAAGTTATAGAAAAACATTTGATGTCAGAATTGCCTTTTATGGCTACAGAGAATATAATGATGGATGCAGTGAAAGCCGGTGGAGACAGGCAGGAACTGCATGAAAGAATTAGAGAGCTTTCAATGATTGCCGGAAGAAATGTAAAGGAACTTGGTGAAGAAAACAATCTGCTTGATTTGATTGCAAAAGATCCTATGTTCAAACTTTCAAAGGAAGAATTGAAAGAGTCTATGAAGCCTGAAAAATATATCGGAAGAAGCAGTGTTCAGGTTGAAGATTTTATAAAAAGAATTATCAAGCCTATTCTGGATGAAAATAAAGATATTCTGGGATTAAAGGCTGATATAAATGTGTAAGGAGAATTAAATGGTAAGAGCTATTGTAGGCGCCAATTGGGGTGACGAAGGTAAGGGCAAAATCACAGATATGCTTGCGGCGAAGGCGGATATTATTATTCGTTTTCAGGGTGGCAGCAATGCAGGTCATACAATTATAAACAATTACGGTAAATTTGCTTTGCATCTGTTGCCGTCAGGAGTATTTTATGATCATACAACAAGCATTATAGGAAACGGTGTCGCACTTAATATTCCATATCTTGTTAAAGAGATAAATGAGCTGGTTGAAAAAGGTGTACCCAGACCTAAGATTTTGGTTTCAGACAGAGCACAACTTCTGATGCCATATCATATTTTGCAGGATACCTATGAGGAAGCAAGACTTGCCGGAAAAGCATATGGCTCTACCAAATCCGGAATAGCTCCTTTTTATTCAGATAAGTTTGCAAAAATCGGAATACAGGTAAGTGAGCTTTTTGACGATGAAATATTGGAAGAAAAGGTTGAAAAGATTTGTACATTAAAAAATGTTATGTTCAAGCATCTTTACAATATGCGTGAGCTTGATAAAATGGAACTTATGAATACACTTCATGAGTACAGAGATATGGTTGAACCTTTTGTATGCGATGTGAGTGCATATCTTTACAAGGCTATAAAAGAAGGAAAGAATATTCTCCTTGAGGGTCAGCTGGGCTCACTAAAGGATCCGGACCACGGAATCTATCCTATGGTTACATCATCTTCCACATTGGCTGCATACGGTGCTATCGGTGCAGGTATTGCTCCATATGAGATAAAAGAAATCACAACAGTGGTTAAGGCCTACTCGTCAGCGGTAGGTGCAGGAGAATTTGTCAGTGAGATAGAGGATGAGGCTGCTGCAGATGAACTTAGAAGAAGAGGTGGAGACGGTGGTGAGTTCGGTGCTACCACAGGAAGACCCAGAAGAATGGGATGGTTTGATGCTGTAGCATCCAGATACGGTGTAAGAATTCAGGGTACTACAGAGGTTGCACTTACAGTACTTGATGTACTCGGATATCTAAAAGAGATTCCTGTATGTGTAGGCTATGATATAAATGGTGAGATAACCAAGGACTTCCCTACGACAAATAAATTAAAGATTGCAAAACCTGTATATGAATATCTTCCGGGATGGAATTGTGATATCAGAGGTATAAAGAAGTATGAGGAATTGCCTGAGAATTGTAGGAAGTATATTGAGTTTATAGAAAAAGAACTTGAAGTACCTGTAAAGTTGGTAAGCAATGGACCGGGTAGAGATGATATTATCTATAGATAGGACTTTTGCCGGCCCCATATTAGTTTAAGCTGATATGGGGCATGACTATTCATTAAATAAGGAGAAAAAATGCTGGACATAATAGAGAAACTTCAAAAAGAAGCTTTAGAAAAGATAAACAGTGCAGAAAATAGAGAAAGATTAAATGAGCTTAAGGTAGCATATCTTGGTAAGAAGGGCGAACTTACCGCACTTCTTAAAAATATGAAAAATATAGCTCCCGAAGAGAGAGCTGAATTCGGTAAAGTAGTAAATGAAGCAAGAGAAGCTATTGAAAATACATTAAATAATGTCGGAAGCGAGCTTGCAAAGCTTGCTCTTGAGGCAAAGTTAAAAACGGAGACTATAGATGTTACACTGCCTGCAAACAAGAGAGAATTCGGGCACAGTCATCCGAATGTAATCGCATTACATGAAGTTGAAAAAATATTTACAAATATGGGCTATGAGGTTGTGGAAGGACCTGAGATAGAGTTTGATGAATACAACTTTACAAAGCTTAATATTCCTGAGGATCACCCTGCAAAGGATGAACAGGATACATTCTACATAACAAAGGATATAGTGCTTCGTACGCAGACATCACCTGTACAGGCAAGAATTATGGAGACAGGAAAACTTCCTATAAAGATGATAAGCCCGGGAAGAGTGTATCGTTCCGATGAAGTGGATGCTACTCATTCACCTACATTTAATCAGATAGAGGGACTTATTGTAGATAAAGATATCACATTTGCAGATCTTAAGGGAACACTTGAGGTATTTGCTAAAAAATTATTTGGTGAAGATACTAAAGTTAAGTTCAGACCTCACCACTTCCCGTTTACAGAGCCAAGTGCAGAGATGGATGTAACTTGTTTTAAATGTCATGGAAGAGGATGCAGATTCTGTAAGGGCAGCGGTTGGATAGAGATTCTTGGTTGTGGAATGGTACATCCACATGTATTTGATATGTGTGGTGTAGACAAGAATGAATACAACGGTTTTGCATTCGGCATCGGACTTGAGAGAATCGCTCTATTAAAGTATGAAATCGATGATATGAGACTTTTATACGAGAATGATATCAGATTCTTAAAGCAATTCTAATAAAGCTTGTGCAAAAGATTATATTTACAGTAAATAACAGAGGTGAAGAATGGATACAGCATTATCATGGATAAAGGCCTATGTGCCTGACTTGGAAGTTACTCCAAGTGAATATACAGATGCAATGACTCTTACCGGAACAAAGGTAGAGGGTTATAAAGAATTGGATAAAAATCTCGAGAAAATAGTTGTAGGAGAGATTCTTACAATAGAGAAACATCCTGATGCGGATAAGCTTATTGTTTGTCAGGTGGATGTAGGAAATGAAAAAATACAGATAGTTACAGGAGCACCTAATGTTTCGGTAGGTGATAAGGTGCCTGTAGTTTTGGACGGCGGAAAAGTCGCAGGAGGACATGACGGAAGTCCGTTGCCTGAAAACGGTATCAAAATAAAGAAAGGTAAGCTTCGCGGAGTTGAGTCATTCGGTATGATGTGCTCTATTGACGAGCTTGGACAGGACAAAAACTATTTCCCTGATGCACCTGAAAACGGAATATATATCTTGCCAAAGGATGCGAAAGTCGGTAGTGATGCTATAGAACTTTTAGGACTTAGAGATACGGTATTTGAGTATGAAATTACATCAAACAGAGTGGACTGCTATGGAGTAATAGGAATTGCAAGAGAGGCTGCGGCTACATTTAAGAAAAAGCTTGTTTTACCGCAGGTAAATACCACAGGAAATAATGAGAATGTAAATGATTATTTATCTGTGGAAGTAAAGGATGAGACTCTTTGTAAGAGATACGTTGCAAGAGTTGTAAAGAATATAAAACTTGCACCGTCACCTGCATGGATGCAGCAGAGACTTCGTGCAGTAGGAATAAGACCTATAAATAATATAGTAGATATAACAAACTATGTTATGGCAGAGTACGGTCAGCCTATGCATGCTTTTGATTACAATCTTATAGAAGGACAAAAAATAGTTGTAGACAGAGCAAAGGACGGAGAAGAGTTTGAAACTCTTGACGGAGTGGTAAGAAAGCTTGACAGCAACATACTTATGATAAATGATGCTGAAAAAGCTGTAGCTATTGCCGGAATCATGGGTGGTGAGAACTCAAAGATTACAGATGATGTAAGCACAATGATATTTGAATGCGCTACATTTGACGGTACAAATATCAGACTTTCATCAAAGAGAATAGGCCTTCGTACAGATTCATCAGGAAAGTTTGAAAAGGGACTTGATCCGAACAATGCTTATGATGCTATGATGAGAGCATGTTCCTTGGTGGAAGAACTTGGAGCGGGAGAAGTAGTAGGCGGAACAATTGATGTTTATCCTGTAAAAGCGGTAGAGTCAAGAGTAGCTTTTGAGCCTGAAAGAATCAATAAATTACTCGGAACTTCAATATCAAAGGAAGATATGCTTGAAATCTTTGACAGAATTGAGTTAAAATACGATAAAGAGACTAACGAGATTGTGGCTCCTACATTCAGACAGGATATTCACTTCATGGCAGATCTTGCTGAGGAAGTGGCAAGATTTTTCGGATACGATAAGATACCTACAACATTGCCTAAATCAAGTGCTACTATAGGCGGTATCAGTATGAAGCTTGAAATAGAAGAACTTGCAAGAGAGGTGGCAAAGTTCTTGGGATTCTCAGAGGCAATGAACTATTCATTTGAAAGTGCAAAGGTTTTTGACAAGCTTGGATTATCAAAGGATAGCCATTACAGAAAAGCAATAGAAATCACAAATCCTCTTGGTGAAGATTTCAGAATGATGAGAACTCAGGCTGTAAACGGTATACTTAATTCTCTTTCAACAAATTACAACAGAAGAAATAAGGATGTGCATTTATTTGAGCTTGCAAATATCTATATTCCAAAGGAGCTTCCTTTAAAGGAATTGCCTGACGAGAGAATGCAGTTTGTACTTGGGTTCTACGGTAAAGAAAACTTCTTTGATATGAAGGGTGTGGTAGAGGAATTCTTATACACAATAGGAATTGTCGGCAAGCTTCACTATGATCCAAGTTGTAAGGAAGAGTTCTTACACCCGGGAAGAAAGGCTGATATAGTACTTGACGGTGTGCGTCTCGGATATTTGGGTGAAGTGCATCCGATTGTGTGTGATAATTATAAGCTGGGTGAGAAGACCTATATTGCGGTGCTTGATTTGCCGAATGTAATTCCTTTTGTAAACTTTGATATTAAATATACAGGAATAGCAAAATATCCTGCAATTTCAAGAGATATTTCATTGGTAGTGCCAAGAAGCGTTTTGGTAGGTGAAATAGAGGATATTATTTCCGAAAACGGCGGAAGCAATCTTGAGTCCTTTAATCTGTTTGATATCTATGAGGGTGATCAGATAGAGGCAGGATTTAAGTCGGTGGCTTATTCACTTACATTCAGAAACAAGGAAAGAACTCTTCTTGATGCGGATGTGAATGAGGTTATGGATAAGATATTAAAGAAGCTTGAGGAAAAGAATATCAGAATCAGATCCTAGTTCAGATTAAGCTGTGGGATAATCTTTGACAGATATGTGCTTTGTTTTAGAAAAGTGAGAGATAGATATGGTTAGAAGTAGAGGAAGGAAAAAGAAAAGTAAAGCTTTCATCAGGTACTTTTGTCTTTTTGTGTTTTCAGTTATATTGCTTACTTCTGCGCTAATCGGAGATGACACCAGAGCTTATGGAGAAGGAAGAGAGGCTATCTTTAAAAATCCTATAAATCCGGATTATGAAAGCAATGATAACGGAGTCAAGACATCATTCAGACTTAGAGTGCTTAATAATTTGAGTGGAGAAACCGAATACGGTTCAAATGCTATGTCTTTGATTTCAGTAAGTGAAAATGATAATCGAAGAAGCACTATGAAAAATTTTGCCGATATACTGGATATGGATATTTACAGTAATCTCTGTCTAAGTGCAAATGTTGAAAACAGTTCGGATGTGGAAAGAGATATAAGTTTTGATATAACACTGCCTCCTAAGACGGAGGGCAGTGTGTCTGAGCTTAGACTTATAAACTCAAACCTTGATATTTTTACCGGAGATTTATCAGGTGTTGATATACAGTATGAGGCTGACGGAAAGACTGTTACAGAGACTGAAAGAAAGTCCGGAAAAAAGGTGGATTTTAATAAAGTTAATTCTGTAAAGATAGATGGGAAATTAGCCGCAGGTCAAAAATTTGAAGGCATTTTACCTATGGAAATCATAGAGCGAAGGATGGTAATAGAAAAAAAAGATGATTTTGTGGATGATTTGAAGACTATTGAAGAAGTTAATACAAATAATATCTTTGTTTTCAAATTGGATTACAGATATCCTATCAAGAAAGAACTTAATATGAGCATAGCAACCTGCCATGGAAGTGACAGGGCGGAAGATTTTTTAAACGGAAAAACGGTAGGTATAGTAAGGCGTGATGAGGAAAGCTATGATATATTGCCGAATGATATAATTGAAAAGCTTCCGGGAGCCGATGCGGCATTCTGTTCGATGTTTACTACAGATGAAAAGAAAGATGCATTTGTAAACGATTACAGCTATATCAGTGTAAATACAAAGGATTTCCAGAGCCTTGTAAATGACAGAGGATATTCCCTTCTTATAAAAAACGGTTCATTGCAGAATAAATACAGCTTTATAGTCGGAGAAAAAAAGCATATATACGACGAAGGGCTTGAATTACATCTTGGTAAAAAGGATAAGTATAATCACTTGCTTTCAAAGGTATATGTAGAGTTTCAAAAGATTCTTGACTGTAAAGACCTTGAGATTACAGTTGGCAGTGAGTGGAAAAACTTTGACAATCTTGTAAATGCAAAGATTCAAAAAGATGATGAGATTACAGAGATTGACAGAAGTAAAATAAAGGTTGAGTCTAATGTAGATACAAGTAAAACAGGTGACTACTCTGTAAAATATTCTTATGAAATTTTGCCGAGTATATGGGTAAGTAACAGTGCTAATGTAAAGGTAACAGGAAACAAAGAGCCTTCACAGACTGAGAAAGAGAAAAACAGTGACAGCAATGTAAGGATTGAGTAATAAAATCCGGCTTGCAATTAGTACTGTTTAGTGATATTATAAGAACAGTTTTGTATTTTAATGGAGTGTAAATATGTTAATGTTAAACAGGATTATTTCAATAATATTTATTTTAGTATGCGTTTTCCTGACTGCAGTAGTATTATTTCAGGAAGGAAATGAGCAGGGACTTGGTTCAATAGGCGGTATTGCCGATACATATTGGGGTAAGAACAGAGGTCGTTCAGTTGAGGGCTTACTTGAGAAGCTTACAAAGGTTGCTGCGGCATTATTTTTGATTTTATCATTGGTTTTAAATATTGTTAAATAATAAAAAGCACTCAAAAGAGTGCTTTTTATTTATAAAGGTTTATATGGATAAGAATTTAGAAAAAAGAAAAAAGATAGTGATGGACTTTATAGAAAGCCCTCTGTACGTGCCTATGAAGGCAAAAGAACTGGCAGTTTTTTTTAACGTTGATAAAGAAAGAAGACCGGAGCTGGATGAAGTATTGAAAGAACTGCTGCTTGAAGGTAGACTTGAAATAAGCAAAAGAGGTAAGTACAAAAAGCCTGAGAATAAGTTTTTAATCGGTGAGTTTATGGCAAATCCTAAGGGATTCGGTTTTGTAAGAGTGGAAGGTAGAGATTCGGATATATTTATTCCTGCCGATTACACAGCAAATGCCATGAATGGAGATCAGGTAAAAGTTGTTATAGATATTGAAAGCGGCGAAAAAAGAGCTGAAGGACATATTATAGGTATAGAAAAGCATGCCAATATTCAAATGGTAGGCTATTACAAGAAGAATAATAAATTCGGTTTTGTATTGCCTGACGATACAAAGATTTTAAAAGATATATATATTCCTGCGGCAAGAGATAAGGGTGCAAAGACCGGAGATAAGGTGGTTGTTGAGATTACAGACTTCGGCGGTGATAAAAAGAAGCCTGAGGGTAAGGTCATTGAAATTCTTGGTAAAAGCACAGATGCAGGGGTTGATATACTTTCCATAGTCAGAGCTTTCGGACTTCCTGAAAAATTTGGTGATGATGTGGAAAATGAACTGAAAAAGATTCCGAGCACGGTTCTTGAAAAAGATATAAAAGGAAGACAGGATTTCAGAGATCTGGTCACAGTGACTATAGACGGTGAAGACGCCAAGGATTTGGACGATGCCATAACACTTGAGAAGAATGGAAATATATGGCATTTGGGGGTTCATATAGCGGATGTTACTCATTATGTGAGAGAGAATACAGCACTTGATAAGGAGGCATTACACAGAGCTACAAGCGTATATCTGGTAGACAGAGTGATTCCTATGCTTCCGAGAAAGCTAAGTAACGGAATTTGTTCATTAAATCAGGGTGAAGACAGACTTGCACTTTCATGTTTGATGGAGATAGACGAAAAGGGTAATATAATAGGACATAATATCTGCGAGAGTGTTATTAATGTAAATGAGAGAATGACATATACTGCGGTTAATGAAATTATTACAGACTCAAATGAAGAAACAAAGAAAAGGTACAGTGACTATATTGAGCTTTTTAATAATTTCAAGTCGGTATCCGAACTTCTAAGAGGCGCAAGAACAAAACGTGGATCTATAGATTTTGACCTGCCGGAGAGCAAGGTGATACTTGATAAAAACGGTAAGGCGGTAGACATTAAGCCATATGAAAGGAATTCAGCTACAAAGCTGATAGAGGACTTCATGCTTGCGGCAAATGAGACTGTGGCAGAGGATTTTTTCTGGCAGGATTTGCCGTTCCTGTATAGAGTCCATGAAAATCCTGATCCTGAAAAGATAAAGAGCCTGGCAATTTTTATAAATAACTTCGGCTTTACACTAAGAAGAAAAAATGATGAAGTATCTCCGAAGGAACTTCAAAAGCTTCTGGCAAGCATTGAAGGAAGTGACGCCGAGGCCATTATATCAAGGATTGCGCTCAGAAGTATGAAGCAGGCAAGGTATGATACATCATGCATAGGTCATTTCGGTCTGGCTGCAAAGTATTATACACATTTTACATCACCTATAAGAAGGTATCCCGACCTGCAGATACATAGGATAATAAAAGAAAATATAAAAAACGGACTTTCCGAAAGACGGACAGAGCACTACAGAGCTATTTTAGACGGTGTGGCTTTACAGTCATCACAGATGGAAAGAAGAGCCGAGGAAGCCGAAAGAGAGACTGTAAAGTATAAAAAATGCGAATATATGCTTGGGCATATCGGTGAGGAATTTGACGGCATCATAAGCGGTGTGACAAGCTTCGGTATATTTGTAGAGCTTGAAAACACTGTGGAAGGGTTTATAAGAATTGCCGACTTGGAAGGCGATTACTTCGTCTATAATGAAGCCGGATATGAACTTGTAGGAGAAATTACAAAAAAGAAATTTGTTTTAGGTCAAAAGGTAAGAGTAAAAGTCTATGATATAGACAGACTTGCAAAGAGAATTGACTTTAAACTTGTAAAGGAGAGAGATGGCAGAGGGGATTAAGATAATAGCAAATAATAAAAAGGCATATTTTGATTATTTCATCCTGGAAAACTATGAAACAGGCATTGAACTGTTCGGAACAGAGGTAAAATCTGTAAGAATGGGTCATGTTTCAATAAAGGAATCATGGATAAGAATCGAACGCGGTGAAGTCTTTATCATGGGAATGCATATCAATCCTTATGAAAAGGGAAATATATTTAATAAAGATCCCTTGAGAGTAAGAAAACTTCTGATGCATAAAAAAGAGATATTAAAGCTCGATTCAAAGCTTAATGAAAAAGGAATGACCATAGTACCTTTAAAGGTGTATTTAAAGGGAAGTCTTGTAAAGGTTGAAATAGGTTTGGCAAGGGGAAAGAAAAACTATGATAAGAGAGAGAGTCTTGCCAAAAAGACACAGCAAAGAGAGATAGAGAAAGCGATGAAGAGGAGTATGAGGTAAAATTAATAAACAATAATAAATAACAAAGGCGGAAACGTATGTTCGATTTTCTCTTGACAAACATATGTTCTTATTGTAGACTTATTACATAGAACAAATGTTTGGAGGAGAATATGAGAAAAGTATTTTTAGCATTCATTTTTACATTGTTTTTAATAAGTTTTTTACTGGGCAGGGCAAATACTACAAGAGCCGGCATGGATACAGAGAATATAAGATATACATCAGTTAAAGTTGAGTACGGCGACAGCCTTGAAAGTATATCTGAAAAATATAATAATACAGGTATATCTAATGACGAGTATATAGAACAGATTATGTATATGAACGGAATGGACAGCAATAAGGTGCATCCCGGTTGCTTTATACTTGTAAGCTATAAGGTCGACAGATAATTCCAAATATATTGAGGGAGAAATAAATCACTTCTCCCTCAGTTTTACCACATTTCGGGCGCTTCTTCGCCTGTCATCTTCTATAGCCGCATAGTGTTTTTTGGTTGTGTTTACATCACTGTGACCGAGAACATCGGCCACCAGGTATATATCACCTGTTTCCTTATATAGATTTGTGCCATATGTGGAACGAAGCTTATGAGGAGTTACTTTCTTCAAAGGACTGATAATTTTAGCATATTTCTTCACAAGGTTTTCAACACTACGAACGGATAGTCTTTTGTTTTGCATTGATAAGAAAAATGCACCTTCATGTCCGCTTTCTTCCAGAATTAAAACTCTTTCATCATAATAGTTTTGCAGAGCTTCCTTTACCTCATCCGAAAAATATACAGTAACCTCTTTTCCGCCTTTTCTGTGAATCAGGATCCCGTTATTTTTAAAGTCCACATCGGATATATCAAGTCCAACACATTCGGAAACTCTTATTCCTGTACCGAGTAATAAAGAGAGCAGTGCCACATCACGTACTTTGGTCTTTCCATGATAGGCTCTTTGCCTGTCGCTCAGTCCTTCACCGTTTTCAGCTTCATCTATCATCATTGCGACTTCATCAATATCAAGTCTAATAATTTCTTTAGAATGTAATTTCGGCAATTGCACTCTTTCCATGATGTTTTCGCTTAGCTTCTCGGTGCGATAAAAATATTTAAATACACTTTTTAGTGTAGATATTTTTCTTTTTATGGCATTTTCCTTATTTGATATTTTCTTACCGTCAGTATCACGATATTTTAAATACTCCATATATTCCTCAATATCTGTAACAGTCAGACTTTCAAGTACTGAAATAGGTATATCGGTCATATTGGTATAGGATTTTTTAATACTTGGATTTTCTTCAAGCAGAAACTGTAAAAATATTTTTATATCATAGGCATAGGCAATTCGAGTTCTCGATTGTGTACGAGGCTCAATTCCTCTAAAAAAGTCTTTAAAAAATGCAGGCAGCTCTGAAAGCATTGTTCTGAGCTTCTTTATATTCTCTATATCGACTTGTTCATTATACTTATAGTCAGGCATAAATTCCCCTTAATATATCTAAAATAGTGAAGTAATCATCGAATTTTACATTTTTGTACCTGATTGCTCGGTACAATATAATTTAATATTTAACAGTATAACAAAATTATATATTTTTATATAGAGTTATCTTGAGATTTATGTTATTATACTATCGTCGCATAGAGTTATAATTTTATCATATAGGTTAAGCGATATATGAGACCAAAAGGAGGTTTTTACCAATGAACTATTTAGAAATTGAGAAGGTTATCGGAAGAGAAAT
>CAKAQP010000058.1 GCA_916720285.1 uncultured Lachnoanaerobaculum sp.
CAAAGGCTTTAAGACTTTTCCACTGACATACCACATAAGTGCTGTACCTACAACCGAGCAGAATACCGTAATATAAAAGCAGTTTATTCTGAATGTCTCCTGTGCCACATTCATATCTATCTGAAAGAAGTTTTCTCCTGCAGCCTCTGTTATATTGGCGTTATCCGGCAATATGAATATTGTAGAGGCGTTTCCGATATTTATAAGATAGGATATCAAAGATATTATGCAAAGCACGGCACCTGTAACCAGAGTAAGTTTTACTCTTATAGAGAGCCTATTCCACATGGGCACATCCTCTACAATTTCCACTGCAAGCCTTTGTCGCTACAGGCTTGTCTTCTTTCTTCTTTCCTAATCCGGCATATGTCATTACAAGTGCGTCATGTCTGCAGGCCGCTGTACAGGCTCCGCATCTGATACATTCCAATGAGTTCGGATTTGCTCTGACATTTATATCCATCTTACATGACTTTTCACAAAGTCCGCAATTTACACATTTGTCCGGAACAAACTCCATCTTATAAAATCCTATTTTGTTAAAGAATGAGTAGAATGCTCCAAGCGGACATATATATTTGCAAAACGGTCTGTATGTAAATATTGATAATGCCACTATTACTATTAAAATACTGAGTTTCCAGAAAAATAAAAATCCGATAGTACTTCTAAGTCCTTCATTTGTTGCAAGTAAAGGCAGTGCTCCGCCCAATGTTCCTGCCGGACAGATAAGCTTACAAAAATAAGGTGCTCCAAGTCCGAACTGATTTGTCAAAAACATCGGCAAAAGTATTACAAATACAAGTAATATTATGTATTTTAAAGCTCTGAGCGGTCTGTCTATCTTTTCCGGTATTTTAAATTTCGGTGTCGGTATCTTATATAAAAGATCCTGTACAAAACCGAACGGACATAAAAGTCCGCATACCAGTCTTCCGAGTAATGCTCCTATCAGTATCATTATTCCAAATACATAGTATGATATGCTGAATTTCTTACTACCTATCACGGCCTGCAATGAACCTATGGGGCATGAGCCTACGGCCCCTGGACATGAATAACAATTAAGCCCCGGAACACATGCAACTTTGGTATTCCCGGTATATATCCTGCCTTCAAAAAATCCTTTTAAGTTCGCATTTGTTGCCAGTGTCGCCAATGCCTGTATTATATTCTTTTTTCTCTCTTGAAATCTCGTGTACTTATTCTCGAAATATTTCATCTTACTCTCCTACGTTTAAGCTTTCGTATATATTATCATGTTTTAGGTTAAGATAGAGTAAATTTTCATATAAACAGCAAAAAAGGCAGATTGAAAATCAACCCACCCTCGGCATTTAATGTAAAACTGTTTTATAAAGCATCAGAGGTCATTTTCTTCTGAAACTCCTCGACTTTAATGATACATTCTAAAAATGTTTCTTCATATACAGATTTAAAATCCACTAACTGATCTTTAAGTAATGATATATTTACGACAGTTTGCTTATGTGTTCTTAAATAAGAGTTTTTGTGTAAAAATGTAAAAGCAGAGCAATCAAGACTTATATCATAAGTTGGATCCACCTTGCTTTTATCCGAAATTGACGATATAGGTAAAACTACATAGTCACTTGCATCCGCCTGACCTATTATTAAGCATGGTCTGCTTTTAAAACTTTGTCTACGATTAATTCGATCATAATATGGAACAATGGATTTATAAACTTTTCCTATCATCATAAATCCTCATAATCTTCGAACTCATCCAGATACATATCCCATATATGGTCATATGGTCTAACCTTTTTTGCATCCTCTTCAATATCCTCCAAAGATAATTTATTATCCCCATTATCACAGACACTCAAGCCTTTACGCGCATTTTTCCATGAAATCTCATCATGTGAAAGTTTGCTAAGTTTCCATGATGCCAGCTCTCCGTATTGTGCTATTACATTAGAAATAATATATACAGCTTCATCAGATATTTTTTCTATTTCCTTAGAGATAATTTCTCCTTGATAAAAGCTTTTTCTAACTGCAACACAAACCGGACCATAGCGCCATCCTTCAAATTCATCAGCAAAAAGCGGCTTTCCTGTTACTGCAAAACTTTCTCGCTGTGAAAAGTAAAGCAACTTATGTAATTTCATCTCATCAATTGCTTCCCCTGACATTTTTTGATATTCATCACAAATATATCGTGCAACATCAATCACTCTTTCCATAGTTACCCTCCATTCTTTTCTTGTAAAAATTCGCCATATAAAATGGCACCAATAAAAATACCTACAAGAAAAGACTTATCTATGAATATATGATAACACAATCATATACCTTTATATGTTAAATTTCAATGAATTTTAAAAAAATATATTACATACTCATATTATAAAAACAGGCTCCCAATGGGAGCCTGAGCAAAACATAAGCCGGGTTATGTATTAAACGGTCATCTATCTGGTCCTTATGTTACCACAAGGCTCTAGCAACCTACCTGAATTTCGGACGGGCCGCCCTATTCGCTTCGGTCTTGCTTTGGATGGGGTTTACACTGTCCCCATATGTTACCATATGAGCGGTAGTCTCTTACACCACCTTTTCACCCTTACCTTTCGGCGGTTATTTTCTGTTGCACTTTCCTTGGAGTCGCCTCCACCGGATGTTATCCGGCATCCTGCCCTATAAAGCCCGGACTTTCCTCACACTTGTGCGACCGTCTGTTTTACTAAAAGATACTTTAACATTAGGAAAAAGATTTGGCAAGGTAAAATTATATTATTACTACATTCCTTCTATACGGATTACAAAGCTTTTCACCGTATTTTTCAAAGTAAATCGAATTATATAAAAAATCGGCATAAATATTATTTTCAAATATTTCCAAACTTGCCGGATTTAATATATCTTTGGCATTACTTGTTTTACTGATAATTGGAAGCTCACTTCTCTTTTTTAGCTCTGATAAAAGCTCACCTGCCTCTTTTTTGAAACCTAAAAGAAGAGGATAAGCAGCCATATTTTTCTCCGACTTTACATCTTCGAGCATATTCTTTTTATGATTTAAGAGCAGATGGAATATAGCTCTGCTTATTCTTGTATAAGTAAAATTCTTACTCTTTAGTCTTAATATAAAATCGCTGTAGCTCTTATTCTCAAGTTCGAATATATTTTTTTCCATGGTATTGGCAAGTTCTTTCGAAACATCACAATATTCCGAGAGGTCTTCACCCTTACTTAGTTTTTCCAGTATACTTCTTTGAACGATAAATAAGAAGTCATCATCAAATATCGACTTGCTGTTTTTAAACAAATTAATATTTTTATCCGGTATGGCTGATTTAATGCTGTCGTTAAATATATCAAGGTTTGACTCGCTTACAAGTTTCCTTATAGCTGTAGCGGATGAAAACTTGTTTTCTTTTATCTCCTTTTCATGATAACCGCTACCGCTTCTGCTGATTATAACAGGCTTTATGCCTACATTATTAAGTCTTATACTTTTTAAATACTCGATTGCAAGTATATTATTCGGAGAGGCCAGTAATTTTTTTATTTCATTTATATCTTCTTTATTTCCTTTAAGTTCCTCAATTATCGCATTATGCCTTGCTTTGGCATAGTTAAGACCGGCTTCCATATGTTTTTTTACTGCAAGCTCCTGCTCTTTATCTGTCAAAACTTTAGCAACAGTATCCAAAAGCTTGTAATTATCATTTTCTGCACCGAATGATATAAAGTCCGCCCCGAGTATTTTTAAAAGGTTTATTCCGTATCCTGCAAAATCATTTGCACTTGCTCCGCTAAACAGAGCCGGAATTTCAAAAACCGCATCAATTCCTGCATTTAACGCCATCTCAGCTCTTATGCTTTTATCAAATATAGCCGGTGCTCCTCTTTGTACATAATTTCCGCTCATAATTGCGATTATGTAATCGGCACCTGAAATTTCTACGGCTTTCTTTATTTGATACTCATGTCCGTTGTGAAAAGGATTATATTCCGCAATAATCCCCAATATCTTCATATTCACCTCTATAAAAAAGGCAATCAGTCACCTGATTGCCTGCATATTTTAAATCACATCGCTCATATCATATAGTCCTGCAGTCTTTCCCTGCAAAAATTTTGCCGCTGATATTGCACCATTTGCAAATATCTTTCTGGAATATGCTCTGTGACTAAATGTGATGACCTCATCTTCACCTGCAAAGATCACATCATGATCTCCGACTATTGTACCGCCTCTTACAGCAGAAAGACCTATCTCATCAGCTCTTCTCGGCTCATGTCTTCCACTTCTGTCATAGGTGTAAGAGAGCTTTTCATCCATGTTCTCATTTACCGCATCTGCAAGCAAAATAGCCGTACCGCTTGGAGCATCCAACTTTCTTCTGTGATGCGCTTCCACTATTTCTATATCAAAGCCGGCAGCTCTCAGTGTAGGAGCTATCTGTGCCAAAACTTTTGATAAAGTGTTTATACCCAAAGACATATTTGCGGAGCGAAGTATTGCTGTAGCTTTTGAAAGTTCGTTGATTCTTTCAATCTGTTTTTCACTGAGTCCTGTAGTACAGATGACGGCCGGTATTTTTTTCTCCTCAATAAAATCCAAAAGATTATCTACAGCCTTCACTGAAGCAAAGTCAATTACGGCATCAGCATATATATTTATTTTCCTTATATCATCAAATACAGGGAAGCCAAGAGCTACATCAGTATGTAAGTCAACTCCCGCAACTATTTCAACAGTAGGATCCAAAGCTATAAGCTCGCTAACCACCTTGCCCATAGCTCCGTTTGCACCGTTTAATATTATTTTAGTCATTATAATATACCATACTCCTTCATAGCCTTAGCTAAAGCATCCTCATGCGCCTTTTCCATCTGTGTAAGAGGAAGTCTAAGCGGTCCTACATTCTTTCCCTGTAAGTTCATGGCAGCCTTTACAGGTATAGGATTTACCTCTGTAAACAAGTTCTCTATAACATCAAGAGCCTCTATCTGCATCTTTCTTGCCTTTACAAAATCACCGTCAAGTGCGGCCTGACACATATCATGTGTCTGTCTTGGAGCTACATTTGACAATACTGATATAACTCCTTTTGCTCCGATACTCATAAGAGGAACCACCTGGTCGTCATTTCCGGAATACATATCTATCTCGGGACATAGTCTCAAAGTCTTTATGGCATTTGAGAAATTTCCGCTTGCCTCTTTCACACCGACTATATTAGGTACATTATTTACCAGATATGCAATAGTCTCAGGCTCTATATTTACACCTGTTCTTCCCGGAATATTGTAAAGTACTACAGGAATATCTATTGCATTTGCTATTGCGCTAAAATGCTGTATGAGTCCCTTTTGTGTAGCTTTATTGTAATAAGGTGAAACTACAAGTACACCGTCCGCACCGTATTCCTGTGCCTCTTTTGAAAACTCTACAGCAGTTTCTGTAGAATTTGAACCTGTCCCTGCAATTACCGGTATTCTCTTATTTACTATCTCAATCGTTCTCTTTATAACGTCTAAATGTTCTTCTACTGTAAGGGTTGACGCTTCGCCTGTTGTACCGCATGCAATAATACAGTCCGTACCGCCTGCTATCTGCTCCTCAAGTATTTCTTCCAATTTATTATAATTTACACTACCGTCTTCATTCATAGGTGTAATAAGTGCAACACCTGCTCCTTCAAATATAGCCATAAATGACCTCCTAACTGTTTTGTCTTTTCTTTCTGATACTTATTGCATCTGAGCCTACATATCTCGCTTCTGTTTTTGAATATGCAAACTTTTGCGAACTGTATAGTCCGTAATAGCCTGATAAAACGAAACTGACTCCCACTACTATAGCATAATAATTAAGTCCGAGGCTACCGCAAAATTCTATTCCCATGAAAATCGATGCTATCGGGCAGTTGGTTACTCCCACAAAGCATGCAATCATTCCACATGCGGTACATAACTCATACGGAAGTCCGAACACCTTTGCAAAAGCACCTCCGAAGGTTGCTCCTATAACAAATGTCGGAACAATCTCTCCACCTTTAAAGCCTCCTCCAAGGGCTACTGCAGTAAAAAGTATTTTCATGAGAAATGCTTCATATCTCACATCTCCTTCCATACTTCTTTCTATCAGCCAAAATCCACCTCCGTTATAATCTCTGCTTCCCGAGATTACAGTTAATATTATAAATAAAATTGATGCAACTACAATCCTAATATAATGATTTTTAAAATATTTTTTATAAAGATCCGCACTTTCATGCATCACTACAGAAAACAATATAGCCACCGTTGCGCTTAAAGCCGCAAGTAATATCATAAATAATACCATCTTAAGGCTCCACTCAGGTGCATTTTGCAATATAAATTTCTCTTCAGGTGTATGTAAGAGTCCTGCAATATATACCGCAACATATGATGAAAGTATACATGGAATAAGTGCCGCATGATACATTACACCTACGCTGAATATTTCCATACTGAATATTGATGCTGTAATCGGTGTTCCGAAAAGTGCCGAAAAGCATGCCGCCATTCCACACATTATTGCAATATTTATATCGGCCTTATCTGAAAATCTGCTCTGTCCAAGCTTTAATCTTCTTCCTATAAAACTTCCGATACTTCCTCCTATCTGCAATGCCGCACCTTCTCTTCCCGCACTTCCTGAAGTCAAATGTGTAAGAAATGACGATATATAAATAGCCGGTGCCATCTTTAAAGGCAGTCTTTCTCCCGAGGAGATTGAATCAATTACATAGTTGGTGCCTCTCGGATTGTCGGCATGTATAAAATGATAAAGTGCCGCAATCAAAAGTCCCGCTATAGGCATAAGGTAGAGTGTATAGCTGTGACTTCTCCAGATTCTTGTTGCAAAATCTATGGCATGACCGAAGCTTGAACCCGCAACACCAACAACTACGCCTATTATAACTGAAACTATTCCCCATTTTATGCAATATATTATATTGGTTTTAAAATGAAATTTATTTAAAAATCCCCTGAAATCTACATTTACTTTTCCATCAAGCATTATAAGTTCCCTTACTCCTTACAAGTTTTGGTCTGTACCCCTCTTTATTCAATCTTTCAACTATCTGTTTTTTATGCTCCGTTCCGTAAGCTTCAATAGTAATTCTCAGCTCTACTGCCGCATTTCTGTTTATACTTATAAACTGATTGTGCTCAAGCTTTATAACATTTCCTCTCTCATTTGCCAAGAGTTCTGCTACCTTTGCAAGTTCACCCGGCTTATCAGGTAAGAGCACTGAAACGGTAAATATTCTGTCTCTTTCTATAAGTCCGTGTTGTATCAAAGATGCCATTGTTATAACATCCATATTTCCGCCACTTAATATGGCAACAATCTTTTTACCCTTTACATCCAGATGTTTCAGTGCGGCAACGGTAAGTAAACCTGAGTTTTCAACTATCATCTTGTGGTTTTCCACCATATCAAGGAATGAAACTATAAGTTCATTGTCGTTTATTGTTATGATATCGTCTATATTTTCCTTAACATAGTTAAATAACTTATCCCCCGGTGTCTTTACTGCTGTACCGTCTGCAATTGTATTTGCAGATTCTAAAGTCACTATATGACCTTCTTTTATAGACGCTTTCATACATGCCGCATTTTCAGGCTCTACACCTATAACATGTATATTCGGATTCAGCATTTTGGCAAGAGTTGCCACTCCTGCACATAAGCCGCCTCCGCCTATCGGTACAAGTATATAGTCTACAGTAGGAAGTTCTTTGATTATTTCCATCGCAATACTTCCCTGTCCTGTAGCCACTGTCAAGTCATTGAAAGGATGCACAAAGGTTGCCCCGCTCTCTTTGGCGTACTCCATAGCCTTTGCTGCAGCCTCATCAAATACATCCCCGTAAAGCTCTACATTTGCACCATAGTTTTTGGTTCTGTTTATCTTTATAAGAGGTGTTGTTGTAGGCATAAATACCGTAGCCTTTATCCCTGCAAGTTTTGCGGCATATGCCACTCCCTGTGCATGGTTACCTGCCGATGCCGTTACAATTCCTTTTTTCTTTTCTTCTTCAGATAAAGTCGATATCTTATAGTATGCTCCTCTTACCTTGTATGCTCCTGTATACTGCATATTTTCAGGCTTGAAAAATACTTTATTTCCTGATTGCTCTGAAAAAAACTCACTGAACACCAGCTTGGTTTCCGATGTGACTCTTTGTACCAGCTCGCTGGCTTCTTCAAATTTTTCTAATGTAAATTCCTTCATGATTGCCTCGATTCTATTTTGCATAATTTGTAACAGCTTTTTTATTACTCATTGCTAAACAGTGCATCTACAAATTCCTGTGAATCGAACTTGTGTAAATCGTCTATTTTCTCCCCCACACCGATATACTTTACCGGAATTGAAAGCTCAGCCTGTATTGCTACGGCAATACCTCCCTTTGCGCTTCCGTCAAGTTTTGTCAGTATTATTCCTGTTATATTCGCGGCTTCATTAAATACTCTTGCCTGCTCAAGTGCATTTTGTCCTGTAGTACCGTCAAGTACCACCAATGTCTCTCTGTAGGCATCCGGATATTCTCTTTCAATTATTTTATTTATCTTTTTCAGCTCTTCCATAAGATTTTTCTTATTGTGAAGTCTTCCTGCCGTATCGACTATCATTACATCGGTATTTCTCGCTATTGCGGCTTTGCAGGCATCAAATACCACCGCTCCGGGGTCTGAACCCTCGTTTTGAGCGATTATATCCACACCGGCTCTCTTTGTCCACTCCTCAAGTTGCTCTATTGCCGCGGCTCTGAAAGTATCTGCGGCTACCACAAGTACTTTTTTTCCCTCTTTTTTCAGCTGACTTGCAAGTTTTCCCACAGATGTGGTCTTTCCTACACCGTTTACACCTATAACAAATACTACGGATTTTCTGTTTTCAAATTCATAAGCATTCTCACCCAAATCCATTCTTTGCTTTATAGTTTCAATAAGCACATCTTTACACTGTGAAGGTGAAGTCAGATGTTCTTCCTTTACTCTTTTTCTGAGTTCTTCTATGATATCTGTGGAAGCTCTGATACCGATATCACCCATAATAAGTGTCTCTTCAAGCTCCTCATAAAAGTCTTCATCTATTACATCATATCCAAGAAAGACATTTTCTATTCCGCTTACAACGGCATTTCTTGTCTTGGTAAGGCCTTCTACAAGCCTTGAAAAAAATCCTCTTTTCTTTTCTTCCATGTCAAACTCCTAATTATCCAATTCATTCTCTATAAGATTTACTGAAACAAGTGTTGAAACTCCTTTTTCCTGCATAGTAATTCCGTAAAGTCTGTCCGAAGATACCATAGTACCACGTCTATGTGTAATTACTATGAATTGTGTATGATCTGTCAACTTATGCAAATACTTTGCAAATCTGTCTACATTTGAATCATCCAGAGCCGCCTCTATCTCGTCAAGAAGCGCAAAAGGTGAAGGCTTAAGATTTTGTATTGCAAAAAGAAGTGCAATAGCTGTGAGCGCCTTCTCTCCTCCTGAGAGCTGCATCATATTTTGAAGTTTCTTTCCGGGCGGCTGTGAAATAATTGCAATACCCGCTTCAAGCATATCATCCTGCTCTTCAAGCACCAACTTACCGCTACCACCGCCAAAGAGTTCCTTAAATACTTCATCAAATTCTTTGGCTATTTCTTCAAACTTTTCAGCGAACTGCTTTTTCATAGCAATATCAAGTTCTTCTATGATCTTTATCAAAGTCTCTTCAGCTTCCAGGATATCTGAATGCTGCTTTTTCATAAGCTCATATCTTCCTGAAACTTCATTATAATCTGAAATAGCATTTACATTTACATTTCCAAGAGCTTTGATTTTTGATCTGAGTTCCTGTATCTTTGCTCTGATATCATTTAAACTCATACCTGTATCGGTCTTTAGCTCCAAAGAAGAATTATATGTGAGTTCATATTCATTCCACATATAGTTTGTTCGCTCTGAAATTCTTTCTTCAGATTTTTCTATCTGACCTCGTAGCCTATAGATATCTCTGTCAAGAAGCGAAACTCTGTCACTGTAAATATCTCTGTTTTCAAATATCTTATTCTGTGACTTATTCTTTGTTTCCTTGATTTCACTCAGCTCTTCTTCTTTTTTCTTAAGCTCCTCTATTTTTTGAGCAAGTTCCTCTCTTGCCCTTTGCTCTTCTTCAATTCTTTGATTTTTTTCGGTTATGTTTCTTATGATATCTTCAGCCTTATCCTTCAGTCCTGATTTCTCGGCTATAAGTGCATCCATATCAGCTTTTGTTCTGTTTACATTCTCATCGCTGAATTCAAGTCTCTGCGATATGTTTGCATATTCAAGCTTTGAAGAATTAAGTCTTTCAACCACAGTTTCTCTTTTGCTTCTATGGCTTTGGATTTCTTTTTCAATACTTTCAATATCTTTTCCGACTTTTCCAAAGTCCTCGCCTACATTAAGAAGTGTATTATCAAGTCTCTTAGTCTCATTTTCTATTTCTGTAAGTTCATTATCGATATTTTCAAAATCTGTCTGAACGGAAACGGATGAAGCCTTTAATTCATCAAGTTTTTCTATAAGACTGTTTCTTCTATGCGCTATATTATTTTTTTCAATAATAAGTTCCTGGTTCTGCACTCTGTTTTCTTCAAGTTTTGCATTTATAGAATTTCTCTCGGCCTTTAAGGCTTCCACCTTATCATTTGCCTCTGTATAATTTTTTAAAAGTTCTGTTATTTCGGCTTCAAGTTCGTCTATTTCACGCTTTCTGCCAAGCAGATTTCCTGCACCTTTAAAAGCACCACCGCTTATAGAACCTCCGGGACTTAAAGACTCACCGTCAAGTGTAACAACTCTGTACTCATATCTGAACTTCTTTTCAAATGCGATTGCATTGTCAATATTGTCGATAACAACAATCTTACCGAGGAGGCTTCCTACCAGATTTACATACTCACTGTCAAACTCCACAAGCTCCGATGCTATTCCTATAACACCTTTCTCTTTTAAAAATTCTTTATTTGAAAATGTTGAATTTCTTACTGAAGACAGCGGCAGAAATGTGGCTCTTCCGTATTTATTTTTCTTAATATAGTCAATAAGAATCTTTGCCGTGTTCTCCGAATCTGTAACTATATTCTGAATTCTTCCTCCCAGGGCCGTTTCTATGGCAATCTCATACTTTTGTGATGCCTTGATAATATCTGCAACAACTCCGTGAATGCCGCCGATTCTGTCTCTGGTCTCCATAATCTTTTTTATGGAATTTCCATAACCGTCATATCTTTCGGCAATATTTTTCATTGAAGTAAGTCTTGCGGATTCTCTTTGGTATTTAATCTGCAAGTCCGATGCCACCTTTGCAAATCTTGTTATCTCCGTATGAATTGCTTCATTTTTATTTTCAAGCTCTTTCTTTGCTTCATTGACGGTATCTATCGAAGCGTTTATCTTTGAAAGATTTTTATCCTCTTCTTCAATCTTTATCTCTAAAGTGTTTTGACCTGTTTTACTCTCCAAAAGTCTCTGTGTCATCTGAGATTTTCTGAGTCGTACCTGTTCAAGGATACCTTTATATCTTTCCTTCTTTGCTCTAAGATCGGCATTCTTTGAGTTAAACTCTTCTGAAGCATTTTTTAAATCTTCAAGCCTTTTTGTGAGCTCATTAATATTCTTATCAATGTTTTCGAGTTCTTCAAAAACACTGTTTTCTTTTTCACTTGCTTCATTTAAAAGCCTTTGTAAAGAATTCTTTTCCTCTTCAAGTTTATCAAGCTCTCTTTGCTTTTTTTCTATATCACTGTCTATATTTTCGCCTCTGGATGCAAGATTTTCATTATTCCTGTTTTCGGAATTTATCTGCTCCTTTAAGATTTCAATATGTGAAGTGATTTCCTGCAATGTGATACTTG
>CAKAQP010000059.1 GCA_916720285.1 uncultured Lachnoanaerobaculum sp.
CTATTCCGGATATTTCTCTTACAACCGATATTATTGTAGGATTCCCGGGAGAAACTGAAAGAGACTTCCTCGATACTTTGGATGTGGTAAAGGAAGTCAGGTATGACTCTGCATTCACATTCATATATTCAAAGCGTTCGGGAACACCTGCCGCAAAGATGGATGATCAGATAGATCCTAAGGTTATTAAGGACAGATTTGACAGACTTTTAAAGACCGTACAGGATATTGCGGCGGAAAACACAAAGAAAAATGAAGGAAAATGTATGCCTGTTTTGGTAGAGGGCAAGAATGATCATCTGGAGGGTTATCTTAGCGGAAAGCTTGAGAATAACTTAACTGTACATTTCAAAGGTCAGGAAAGACTGATAGGTGAAATAGTGGATGTTATTTTAGATGAAGCAAAAGGCTTTTACTATATGGGACATATAAAGACAAGTGAGGCATAAATGGCACTATCTCCTATGATGTCAAAATATCTGGAGACTAAGAAAGAGTATCCGGATTGTATACTTTTTTATCGTCTGGGCGATTTTTATGAGATGTTTTTTGAGGATGCTACAGAGGTGGCAAGAGAATTAGAGCTTACCCTTACAGGTAAGGATTGTGGGCTTGAAGAGAGAGCACCTATGTGCGGTGTTCCATATCATGCTGCGGAAACTTATATAAACAGACTTGTACAAAACGGTCATAAGGTTGCTATTGCGGAGCAGATGGAAGATCCTAAGCTTGCAAAGGGACTTGTAAAAAGAGAAGTTGTTAGAATTGTTACTCCGGGTACTATTACAAGTACCGGAGTATTAGCTGATGATAAAAATAATTATATTATCTCTATTTTCTATATTGATGAGAGATTCGGACTGGCAATATGTGATATTTCAACAGGAGATTTCTTTGTTACAGAGCTGGTTTCTATAAGGGAACTCTTTGATGAGATACAAAAGTATCAGCCCACAGAAATTATATGTAACCATGCTTTTGAAATCAGCGGTATTTCACTTGAGGAACTAAAGAAAAAATATAATATTACAATAACATCACTTGATAATACATATTTCAGTGAGAAAAACAGTACAGATATATTGAAGAGACATTTTGCGGTTTCAAGCATTGAAGCATTGGGACTTTCAGAGTTTTTGGATGCGACAATATCATCAGGAGCAATGCTTAGATATCTCTATGAGATGCAAAAGAGCTCCTGTGCACAGATAGTGGGAATAAGTGCATATAAAAACGGAGACTATATGATAGTGGATACAAGCTCAAGAAGAAATCTTGAGTTGGTGGAAACTATGAGAGAGAAAAAGAAAAACGGCTCACTTTTGGGTGTACTTGATAAGACAAATACAGCTATGGGTGCCAGAATGCTTAGAGGTTTTTTGGAGCAGCCGCTTGTAAATAAAGAAAGAATAATAAACAGGCAGGAAGCCGTGGCGGAACTCTTTGACAGATATATTGACAGAGAAGAGCTTAGAGAATATTTAAATCCGATTTATGATCTGGAGAGACTGATGTCAAGAGTTGTAACAAAGAATGCCAATACCAGAGATCTTCTATCACTATCTGCTTCTATGAAAATGATAAGCCCGATAAAAGAGGTTTTAAAGACTTTCGAGTCTGAAGAGATTAAAAAGACAAATAATAATCTCGACAGACTTGAGGACATAATAGATATAATAGACAGGGCTATAAATGAGGACAGTCCGCTTTCATTAAAAGAGGGTAATATCATAAATACCGGATATAACAGTGAGATTGACAAGCTTAGGCAGGCAAAAACCGAAGGCAAGAATTGGCTGGCTTCTTTGGAGTCTGAAGAAAAAGAGAAAACAGGAATAAAAAATCTGAAGGTGAAGTTTAACAAGGTATTCGGATATTATTTTGAGGTGACCAATTCATTTAAAGATATGGTACCGGATTATTTTATAAGAAAGCAGACTCTTACCAATGCGGAAAGATATACCACAGACAAGCTTAAAGATTTGGAAAATATAATACTTGGTGCTGAGGATAAGCTAAACAGCTTGGAGTATGAAGTTTTTGTTGAAATCAGAGATGAGATTGCAAAGAATGTAAACAGAATACAATCAAGTGCCAAGGCGGTTGCTTATATAGATGCCATATGTTCATTGGCTACAGTGGCTTATAACAATAACTATGTAAAACCTGAAATAAATACTGCAGGCATTATTGACATAAAGGATGGCAGGCATCCGGTAGTTGAGACAATGCTAAGTGATGATTCGTTTATTGCAAATGATACCTATCTTGATCAGAATAAGAAAAGAATGTCTATTATTACCGGACCGAATATGGCAGGTAAGTCAACTTATATGAGACAGACAGCTCTTATTTGTATGATGGCTCAAATAGGAAGCTTTGTACCGGCAAAACAGGCAAATCTTTGTGTTTGTGACAGGATCTTTACCAGAGTGGGTGCTTCGGATGATCTTGCAAGCGGTCAGTCAACTTTTATGGTGGAGATGACTGAGGTTGCAAATATTCTTAGAAATGCTACAAGAAATTCTTTGGTTATTTTAGATGAGATAGGAAGAGGTACATCTACATTTGACGGTCTTGCTATTGCATGGGCAGTGGTGGAGCATATTTCAAATATAAAGCTGATAGGTGCTAAAACTCTTTTTGCAACACATTATCATGAGCTTTCAGAGCTTGAGGGTACACTTCCTGGTGTAAATAATTACTGTATTTCCGTAAAGGAGAACGGTGATAATATAGTATTCCTTAGAAAGATAATTACAGGTGGTGCGGATAAGAGCTATGGTATACAGGTGGCAAAACTTGCCGGAGTACCTGACAGTGTGACAAACAGGGCAAAGGAGCTTATAGAGGAGCTTTCAAGTGCAGATATTGCGACCAGAGCCAGAGAGATTGCAGAGGCCACACCGGCGGTTTCAAAGAGAAAACCTGTAAAGAAGATGAGTGAAGTGGAGGCAGGCCAGCTCTCACTGTTTGATACGATAAATAATGATACGATTATTAAGGAGATTTCAGAAATTGATATTACTTCAATGACTCCTATGGATGCCTTGAACACATTGTATGCTTTGCAGAATAAGATAAAGAACAGGATATAAGTATATGATTAACATACTGGATAAGGGTACTATTGATAAGATTGCGGCAGGTGAGGTGGTAGAGAGACCTGCATCAATAGTAAAGGAACTTTTGGAAAATTCAATAGATGCGGGAAGTTCTTCCATTACAGTAGAGATAAAAAATGGTGGAATAGACCTGATAAGAATAACGGACAATGGCTGTGGTATTGATTCAAAAGAAGTAAAAACTGCTTTTTTAAGACATGCCACCTCAAAAATAGTAAGTGATAAAGATCTTATCTCTATAAAGAGTTTGGGATTTCGTGGTGAAGCACTTTCAAGTATTGCTGCGGTTTCAAGATGTGAGATAATCACAAAGACAAGAGATGAGCTTACAGGTGTTCGTTACTATATGGAAGGCGGTGTTGAGGTTGAATTTGAGGAAATCGGAGCACCGGACGGGACCAGTATAATTATCAGAGATATTTTTTATAATACTCCTGCCAGAAGAAAATTCTTGAAAACTTCTTCTACGGAAGGAGCACATATAAGTGAGCTTGTAGAGAAGATGGCTATGTCAAATACAGATATTGCCTTTAAGTTTATATCAAATAATCAGGTGAAGCTACAGACAAACGGAAACGGAAATCTGAAAGATATTATATATCAGCTCTATGGAAGGGAAATTTCCAAGGCATTATGTGTGGTGGATTATGAAAAAGACGGAGTAAAGATAAAAGGTGTTATTGCCGGACCTGAAGTTACAAGAAGTTCCAGAAACCTTGAAAATATATTTGTAAACGGAAGATATATAAAGGACAATATTATATCAAAGGCGATAGAAGACGGTTTTGGTGACAGACTTATGCAACATCAGTATCCTTTTTGTGCTCTCAGTTTTTATTTGGAAGGTGTGGATGTAAATGTTCATCCAAGAAAAATGGAAGTAAGGTTCTCTGACGGAAATCATATCTACAATTGTACAAAAGAGGCTGTGGAGGAGATTTTTAAGACTCAGAGCAGTATCAGAGAGGTACCTGTAGGTAAAACCTCCGCCAATGAAAGGAAGGTGTTTACAAATACACCTGAACCTTTTGAAAATAAAAGAAGAGATATTGAGTTGAAAAAGTCTACAGATACTTCAAGTGATGAAATACAGTGGACTGTTCCGAAGGAGAGTAATTACAATCCACAAAATGACTATGCACTTTTAAAGGATGATATTTCAAGAGATTCATCAGATGAAGCAAAATATTATAAGAGTTCTGATGCTGAGTACAGTTTAAATAATAATATTGCAAGCTTTGTAGCTGACGAAAAAACGACTGCGATGGACCGGGAACAAGATCAAAAAAATAAGGCTTCACAGCTTTCATTTTTTGATAACGAAGCAAAAAAGTATATAAAGGTAATTGGACAAGTTTTTGATACTTACTGGATAGTGCAGCTTAGAAATGAGATGTATATAATAGACCAGCATGCGGCACATGAAAAGGTAATGTATGAGAGACTTTTAAAGGAAAGTAGGGATAATAAGATCTCTGAACAGATGATAAATCCACCTATTATAGTTACCTTAACCGATTTGGAGCAGGATGTTTTAAATAAGCACATGGATGAGTTTAAGGCTGCAGGATTTGATATAGAAGAATTTGGAGGAAAAGAATATAAGATAAATTCGATTCCGAATATTTTTCCTTCAATACCGAAGGCGGAGCTTTTTAATGAAATGCTTGCAGACAGCACAGATTATGATATTATATCCCCGTCAGAGCTTATTTTGGCAAAGACAGCATCTATGGCATGTAAGGCGGCTATAAAGGGAAATATGAGAATCTCTTTGATGGAAGCAAACGATCTTTTTGATGAGCTTCTTTCATTGGATAATCCATACAATTGTCCGCATGGAAGGCCGACTATAATAAAAATGAGCAAGCAGGAAATTGAAAAGAAGTTTAAAAGGATAGTATGACAAAGAATAAATTGATTATTCTTGCGGGACCTACCGCATCGGGTAAAACCTCAGTATCAATCGATTTGGCTAAAAGACTTGGGGGAGAGATAATAAGTGCGGACTCAATGCAAGTATATAAATATATGGATGTGGGAACTGCAAAAATATCGGTAGAAGAGATGCAGGGTGTAAAACATCATTTAATAGATGTACTGGATCCGAAGGAAGATTTCAATATCGTAAAGTTTCAAAACATGGTAAAATGTTCTATAGAGGAAATAGTAAAGAACGGACATATACCTATATTGGTTGGAGGAACAGGATTTTATATACAATCCATTATTTATGATATTGATTTTAATACTGAGGATGATAACAGTTCTGTAAGAAAAAAGCTTGAAGAAGAATATGATACTCTCGGTGCGGATTTTATGTATGAGAAACTTAAAAAAATTGACAGTGTTTCGGCAGAAACCATACATAAGAACAATAAGAAGAGAATAATTCGTGCAATAGAGTTTTTTTTGATAAATAATGCACCTATCTCATCACATAATGAAGTTCAAAGAAAGAAAAATTCACCATATGATTACAGATTCTTTGTGCTGAATCCGCCAAGAGATATTCTATATGAGAGAATAAATAAAAGGGTGGATATTATGGTGGAAAACGGACTGGTTGATGAAGTTAAGAAGCTTAGAGAAATGGGACTCTCAATGGAGAATATTTCCATGCAGGGCATAGGGTATAAAGAGATAATTGAGTATCTGAACGGAGAGGTTTCGCTGGAAAGTGCTATAGAGAATATCAAGCAAAATACAAGACATATGGCAAAAAGGCAGGTGACTTGGTTTAAGAGAGAAAAGGATGTGATTTATGTGGATCCTTTCTCATTTGAGAGTAATGAAAAAATAGTTGATTATATGATTGAGAAAATTAATACGGAAAGAATAGATAATGAGTGATTTAAATAATATTTATGCGGAATTCGGTATTTCAAAAAAAGTTATAGACTTATCTGAAAAAGTATTGGCATCTTTGGAGGAAAGATTTCTTGAGATAGATAAGAATGCCGAGTTTAATCAGATGAAAGTACTTGCCTCAATGCAAAAACATAAGGTAAGCGATATACATTTTGCGGCTACTACCGGATATGGATACAATGATCTTGGAAGAGATGTGTTGGAAGAGGTATATGCTACAGCGTTTAAGGCTGAGGCCGCTTTAGTCAGACCACAGTTAGTAAGCGGAACACACGCACTGCATGTGGCACTTTCAGGAAACTTAAGACCGGGAGATGAACTTTTATCACCGGTTGGAAAGCCATATGATACTTTGGAAGAAGTTATCGGTATAAGAGATTCCAGAGGATCATTAAGAGAGTATGGTGTTACATATTCACAGGTTGATTTACTTTCAGACGGTTCGTTTGACTTTGAAGGAATAAGAAAAGCTATAAATGAAAAAACAAAGCTTGTTACAATACAAAGATCAAAGGGCTATGCTACAAGAAAAACATTATCCGTGGAGCAGATAGGTGAACTTATAAAGTTTGTAAAATCAATAGATCCTAAGATCATATGTATGGTGGATAACTGTTACGGTGAGTTTGTTGAGAGGATAGAGCCGATTGAAGTAGGGGCTGATATGATAGTTGGTTCTCTTATAAAAAATCCCGGAGGAGGATTGGCACCTATAGGTGGATATATTGTCGGAACCAAGGAATGTGTGGACAATGCTTCATATAGACTTTCGGCACCGGGACTTGGAAAAGAAATAGGAGCAAGTCTTGGAATGAATACAAGTATGTTTCAGGGATTTTTCCTTTCACCTACTGTGGTTGCAGGAGCATTAAAGGGTGCTATATTTGCGGCAAATCTTTATGAGAGCTTAGGATTTGACTGTCATCCGAATGCTAGCGAGCCGAGATTTGATATTATTCAGGAGATCACTTTAAGAGATCCTAAGACGCTGTGTGCTTTTTGTGAGGGTATACAGGCTGCGGCACCGGTGGATTCTTATGTAAAGCCTGAACCATGGGCAATGCCGGGTTATGACAGCGATGTAATTATGGCGGCAGGTGCTTTTGTGGGTGGCTCTTCAATAGAGCTTAGTGCAGACGGGCCGATGAAAGAGCCATATTCGGTATTTTTCCAGGGAGGACTTACATGGTACCACGCAAAACTTGGAATAATGCTGTCTTTGCAGAAGATATATGATGCGGGACTATTGCACTAAACGTCACATAGATTGTAAAATAAAACATATTCATTCTATAGAACTTTACAAAATATTAATTAATTACTTTTATATTTTGTGATAAAATAAAATTACCTTTCATGCTTGGAGAGCGGAAAGGGATTTATGGGAAAAATAAAGGAACTACCACTTGAACAAAGACCATATGACAGAGCGCTGGAGTATGGAGTGGAATCGCTTACAGATGTGGAACTTTTGGCTGTGCTTCTTAGAAGCGGTACAAAGGATGTCAATGTCGTAAATCTTGCATACAATATTCTTGAGGGTAATGGTGAAGGATTTGGAATACATAGTATTTTTCACCATAATATTGATAAATTGATGGCCATCAAGGGTGTAGGCAAGGTGAAGGCGGTACAGATACTTGCACTTGGAGAGTTTTGTAAAAGAGCGTGGGAGAGAAAAAGCACAGAAAAAAGTATTTCTTTTTCTTCTCCTGATGTGGTTGCAAATTATTATAAGGAGAGTATCAGACACTTGGAAGTTGAGGAACTTAGAATAATCTTTCTTGACACAAGACAGAGGCCGATCTCCGATATGGTGATTTCAGTTGGAACTGTGAACGCTTCTTTGGTTTCCGTCAGAGAAATCTTGATAGAAAGCTTAAAGCATTTGGCGGTAAATGTTATTTTACTGCATAATCATCCAAGTGGTGATCCGTCGCCGAGTAAGGCGGACATAGATATAACAAAGGATATTAATAAAGCGTTGGATAGTATAGGAATAGAACTTATAGACCATATAGTTATAGGCGATAACTGCTATTACAGCTTTAAGGAACAGGGGATTATTTAATGGATTCTAGAAACCGACTTGTACTGATAATTTTAAGTATAATTAGTATCATTCTTATAGGAATAACTTCATTCAATGATTCTATTATTTCGCCTTTAAGGCAGGCGGTAGGAATTGTATTGTTGCCGGTTCAATCCGGAGTAAATACTGCAGGTAGGGCGATATATGACAATATAGAAGAGCAAAGAAAGTTGCATGACGCAATAAATGAAAATACCTTGCTCAATAAAAAAATTGATGAGCTTACAGAGGAAAACACAAAGTTGATGGCGGATAACGGAGAACTTGCAAGACTCAGAGAACTGTATAAGCTTGATGAAAGTTATTCGGACTATGAGAAGGTTGGCGCCAGAGTGGTGGCAAAGGACAGTACAAAGTGGTTTTCTACTTTTACTATCGACAAGGGAAGTGATGACGGCATAGCTGTAGATATGAATGTTATAGGCTATGGCGGACTGATCGGAATAGTGACCGATGTAGGGAAAAATTATGCAAATGTACGTTCAATTATAGATGATATATCAAGAGTAAGTGCAATGTCTCTAAGAACCGGCTCTCTTTGCAGAGTTGACGGAAATCTTGAATTATATAATGACGGAAGATTGATTTTAAAAGATGTCAAGTCGGATGCGGATATCTCTGAGGGTGATATGATAGTTACATCAAATGTATCAACCAAGTATTTGCCGAATATTTTAATAGGTTATGCCAGAGATTTAAAGGAAGATTCTTCAAGGCTTACAAAGAGCGGATATATAATACCGATAGTAAATTTCGATACTATATCTGAAGTTCTTGTAATAACCAAAAAGAAGGAAGTGAGTGATTAAATGAGAAGAATAATAGTAAATATAGCTTTTATTATATTTGCATTTGCACTTCAGATATGCATTTTCCCGTTCATACCTTTTTTATATGCCTCACCGAACTTACTTATAATACTGACATTCACTTACGGATTCAGTCTCGGTGTGGAAGAGGGAATGCTTTACGGTGTGTTATGTGGAGTTTTGATGGACTTGTACTTTGCAGGTCCTTTCGGATTTTTCACTTTATTATTTATATGGATAGGATATATCAACGGAAAGCTTTCAGCCTTCTTTTATGAGGAATATATAGTTTTACCCTTCGTAGTGTGTACGATAAGTGAAGTTATGTACAATGTGTTTATTTATATTTTCAGATTCTTGATAAGAGATAAATTTGAAGTTTTATACTATTTGAAAAATATTGTAATACCCGAGGTAATAATAACGCTTATATTTACATTGTTATTATACAGGTTTTTGCTTTGGTACAATAAAAAACTCAGGATATTGGACAGTAGAGGAATTAATTAGTGATAAGGGATTTTAAAGATTTTTTAGGGGACTTTTTTGAAAAGATAAAATCCTCCAGACTATTTATACTTAGTGTAATATACGCCTTCATGGTATTTATCCTTGGATCTAAACTTTTTACCATGCAAATGGTAAACGGAAAAGAGGCACAGGATAAGTATGTTCAAAAAATAAAGAAAACGGTAGCCACTACAGGTGCAAGAGGAAATATATATGACAGAAACGGAAATATTTTGGCCTATAATAAGTTGTCATATACGGTAACTATCACAGATGGCGGATACTATAAAAAAGTAAATGATAAAAATAATATGTACTACAGGCTGGTACAGATTTTAAGAAAACATAACGAGAATATCGAAGGAGATTTTTTGGTAGCGGTAGATGAAAACGGTGATTTCTACTATACCACAAAATCCGACGCAGCCAGACTTAGATTTATTGCAGATATGTACGGCTTGAAATCATTGGATGAACTTGATGATAAGGCCGGAAAGTATCCTTCGAATATCAGTGCGCAGGAGATGGTTGATAAAAAACTTAAAACCTACGGACTTGATAAAATGACTGACAGTGACGGTAATATCTACAATTTGTCAGGTCAGGACAAAATAGATTTGATAAATATAAGATATGAGATGGGTAAAAAACTTTACAGAAGGTATGAGCCTACTATTATATCTACAAATATATCTGAAGAAGCAAAGATTGATATTATGGAAAATACGGCATCTTTGATAGGTGTTGATGTGGAAAATGACACCCTAAGAGTCTACAATGATGCTGTTTATTTTTCGGATATAATCGGATATACGGGAAAAGTTCCGGATGACAAGCTTGATGAACTTTTAAAGGAAAGACCAGATTATACATTAAATGATATTGTAGGAAGAATCGGTATAGAAGAGAGCATGGAGACCACATTGCAGGGTACAAAGGGCTCAAAGACTATGATAGTTGATAATGTGGGAAGGATTATAGAGACCATAAGCGAAGTTGAATCAAGTGCGGGAAATGATGTATATCTTACTATTGATAAGAATTTACAAATAGCTACCTATCGCTTGGTTGAGCAGCAGCTGGCAGGTATTTTGGCAAGCAAGATTGTAAATGAGGACAATCCCAATACGGATACAACAGATTCAACACATAGACTTATACCTGTAAAAGATGCTTACTATCAGCTTATAGGTAACAATGTGCTTGATACAACTCACTTTGCAAAAGCGGATGCGTCCGCAACGGAGCAAAGCCTTAATGCAAAGCTTACAGCACAAAAGGAAAGTATTTTAGTATCAATAAATAACGAGTTGACTTCAAGTGCCCCTACGATAATGGGCGGATTGCCTGAAGATACAAAGGCATATTTAAACTATATACATTCCGCACTTACAAAGAAGAGTATAATAAAAAAGGATAATATAGATACAAAATCCGAGGTTTATCAGGCATGGAAAAATGAGACCACTTCGCTTAGAGATTATTTGTTTATAGGGATATCAAGCGGATATATCGATACTACTATATTCTTTAACGACAGTAATTACTCAAGTGCCGAAGATATATACAGCAAGCTTGTAGAGTATATTCAAAATATGCTTAAAGATGATGCCGATTTTGATAAGCTTGTTTATAAATATTTGATCAGAAACAATGTGGTCACAGGAAGAGAACTTTGTCTGGCACTTTTCGATCAGGGAATACTTAATATGGATGAAGCCGCATATGCTCAATTGGCTGCAGGAAATGAAGGCTTTGCTTTCCCTTTCTTTATTGATAAGATTTCAAGGATAGAGATAACACCGGCACAGCTTGCACTTGATCCTTGTTCTGCCGGAGCGGTGGTTACAGATGTAAATACAGGTGAAGTAAGGGCATTGGTATCGTATCCGGGTTATGACAATAACAGATTGGCAAACTCTATGGATGTTGCATACTTCAACAAATTACTGGAGGACGAAAGTTTGCCGCTATATAATAATGCGACTCAAACCAAGAAGGCGCCGGGTTCAACTTTCAAGCCTATTACAGCAATTGCCGGTCTTGAGGAGCATGTTATAAATGCAACGGACACGGTAGTGTGTACAGGTATTTACGATACTATAAATCCGGCTATAAAATGTTGGATTTATCCGGGAAGTCACGGACCGGATTCTGTAGTAAAAGCTATACAGGATTCATGTAATGTGTATTTTGCCGAGACGGGACACAGGCTTTCTACAGACGGTAACGGTGAGTATTCATCAGAACTTGGTATAGAGAGACTTAAAAAAT
>CAKAQP010000060.1 GCA_916720285.1 uncultured Lachnoanaerobaculum sp.
TAAAATAACAAACTCTATAACCGTAATTACCAGATATATAAGATAAAGAATCTTTGCGGTATCTCTAAGTCTTGGAACAAGTTTTCCGACTACAGGTCCCGGGCTTTCCGCCTTCATAAGATGCATATTGTAGCCACCTGCCATAGGAAGTATGGCAAGAAGAAGTACAATAACACCCATACCGCCTACCCAGTGTGTAAAGCTTCTCCAGATAAGTGATGTATGGCTTAAACTCTCCACATCTTCAAGTATACTTGCTCCCGTAGTGGTAAATCCTGATACCGTTTCAAATAAAGCATCTACCATATTAGGAATCTCACCGGTAAGTACAAAGGGAATTGCTCCCACCACACTGAGTACTATCCATGAGAGTGCAACCATTACAAAACCTTCTCTTGCAAAGAAAACATTTTCAAATTTTTTCTTACTTGAAATAAGGTATCCTATAATCGCAGACACCGCACCCACAACCAAGTACGCCATGCCCTCGTGTTCACCGTATATAAGTGATGTTACCGCCGGTATCAAAAAGCATGCCGATTCCAGCATCATCACCTTTCCCACTATATATAATATAATTGAATAGTTCATTACTTTAATATATCCTCTAAATTTTGCATACCTGTAATTCTTGTTATTATAATAACGGAATCATTTCTTTGTAATGTTGACTTACCGTTAGGTATCATCACTTTTCCGTCTCTGATAATTCCTGCAACAAGTACACCGTCCTTTATAGGCAATGCCTCTAAAGTCGCACCTGTCATTCCTGAATCTTCTCTTATATAGAACTCCAGAGCCTCTACCTTTCCGTGTATGATTCTGTAAAGTGCCTCCACATTATTGCTTCCGACACTGTTTTGCAATCCTCTTACATATCTTACAATGTATTCAGCTGTGATATGCTTAGGATAGATCATACTTCCGAGATCGAACTTCTCTATAATATCATCAAAGGCAATACGATTTATCTTTGTAACTATCTTTGCATGTGAAACACTCTTTGCATAAAGTGAAAGGAATGCATTCTCCTCATCAATTCCGGTAAGCGAAACAAAGGATGAACACTTCTCTATTCCCTCCTCCAATAATACATCTTTATCAGCCGCATCGCCGTGTATAATGACCGCATTCGGAAGCATTGCGGAAAGTTCCTCACATCTTTCATAGGATTTTTCTATTATCTTTACTTTTATTCCAAGAGGTAAGAGCTGCTTTGCCAAATAGTAGGCGATTGTTCCTCCACCCACTATCATTGTATCTCTTACACCGCTACTGCTGCATCCGACTTTCTTAAAGAAGTCCTTTGCATTTTCTGTGGAGGCCACAATACTTACAATATCACCGCTTTGTAATACAAAGCTTCCGTTAGGTATAATTACCTCATCGTCTCTTTCCACTGCACATATAAGTACATCCGACTTTATATTTCTTCCGACATCTACAAGGCTCTTCCCTACAAGTATATTGTCATCAAGAATCTTATATTCCAAAAGCTCCACTCTTCCTCTTCCGAAAGTATCGATTTCTATAGCTGAAGGGAATCTTAAAAGTCTTGCCATTTCTGTAGAAGCCGCATACTCCGGATTGATGGTCATAGCAAGTCCAAGTTCTTTTTTCATAAATCCTATGTCCTGACTGTACTCCGGGTTTCTTACTCTGGCTATGGTATGCTCCGCTCCGGCCTTTTTTCCTACCATGCAGCATAGAAGGTTTAACTCATCCGATTCGGTAACTGCAATCAGAAGATCGGAATCTTCTATTCCGGCCTCCTCCAATACACTATGTGTTGCTCCGTTTCCTGTAACACCCATTATATCAAGTCTGGCCGCCAAAGCCTTTACAACCGCTTCATCTGTATCAACTATTGTTATATCATGTCCTTCTGCACTAAGTTGCTCCGCAATAGTCGAACCAACCTTACCACAGCCTACGATTATTATCTGCATTTCCTTCTCCATTATTGAAATACTTATATTATGTCACCCTGTGACATCTGCCTATTGTAACACAATAAACTTACATTTGCCATATCCAAGAAATTCACATCTTTACTCTGCATATCTATTTTGCTATACTGTAGAAAAATATATTTGTATGGAGGTTTATGTGAAAGTACAAAATATCAAAGATGTTGATGCTTTTTTCAAAGTAATCGATGAATGCAAAGGAACAGTTGAGCTTGTTTCTCCTGAAGGTGACAGAATCAACCTTAAGAGTAAGCTTACACAGTATCTTTCAATGGCAAACATCTTTTCAAACGGCTATATCAAGGAACTCGATCTTGTAGCACATGATAAAGAAGACGTTGAAAGAATAATAAAATTCATGTATCAGGGTGAATAAAATATATTTACCTAAAAAGATCCGGCAATAAACTGCCGGACCTTTTTTATATCTTATAAGCATTCTCATTCTTATAATTTTCCACTATTCTGTATTTTCTGCTTGGACTTTCGGTATCATAGCGCTTTTGATAAACACCGTCATCATCCACCCAATAATAAGTACCGTTTATAGCCGACTTGATATAGCATTTTACAAACAGATAGGAGTCCTTACCGAAGCAGTAATCCTTTCCTTCTATAGTTTTCCACTCCGCTTTGGCATATTTGTAGTCCTTATCCACATACCACCATCTGTTATTATCATTGTAATCCTTTATCCATCCCCTTACAAAGTTTCCGCTTATATAGCCTTCGGATATATGAAACCAAGGATTGTGTCTGCTTGCAATTCTGCCTACAGCTTTTATCTTTTCTCCTTCGCCTATACTTTTTACTATGGAAGATGCGGTATTCGGTGTGGTTCTGACTCTTACACCGCTACCTGTAACAGTAAGACTTGCACTAACAGGAATTTCATTGAACCCTGCATTGGTAGAGCTTTGTTTAACCGGCTTTTTTTCATAACTCGGTCTTGCAAACCCTACTATTGTATAGCCTTTTCCTTCAAAGTTTCTCTTTCTTGTCATTACCATACCGCCGTTTGCGATATTTGCGCTGCCGGTATTACCTTCTATTGTTTCATATGTACCGTCTCTGTTTACCGATACTACAATTCCCGCATGATTTACTCTTCTTGATTTTGATGCCTCTGCAGTCAAAATAAGAATAATATCTCCTCTTTGTCCCTTATCAAAAAGCATATTTTTATTTTTGTAATAACTGTATACGCTTTCCGTTGAGGCTGTCTTCATTCCGTCACAAAAAACATGTTCCGCTCCGGCTATCCTGAAAATATCCCAAAGAAAAGTCACACACCAGGGGTATGTTGCGGCACTGCCGTCATACACTTCCTGCCCGTAATAATCTGTGTTAAATACCACATTATTGCTTTCCGGCGGTTCTTCAGTAACACCTACGTATTCCTTTGCTTTGTTTATTATATCATCAATTAAAGACATTTGATGTCTCCGTCAACTATTTCTATTTTGCCTTCTTTCAAAAGATGTCCTACCGCTCTTTTAAAAGCATTCTTGCTAAGCTGAAGCTCCGCCTTTATTCTATCCGGAGAAACGCTCTCATCAAAACCTAAACTGCCGCCTCTGTTCTCAATTATATTGTAAAGAACATCCGCATCGGTAAGCAGCTGTCTGTAAGCCTTCTTTCTCGGACTCAAGTCAAGCTTTCCGTCTTCTCTTACTCTTATAACTCTCATATCAAGTCTGTCACCGATCTTGATATCCTCAAAGCTCTCATTCGGCGGGATCATACCGTTGTATTTGTCATCAACAGCTACAAATATACCCATCTTTTTAATTTCAAATACCGTTCCTACGACCTCGTCATCCTTTTTATATGGGCTGTTTGGTGAAAGATGTGAATATACCTTTGCACTGGCTGCAAGTCTGTTACTCTTATCCACATAGAGATATACAAGTATCTCATCTCCCTCTTTTACCTTATTTACAGTCTCCTTAAAAGGTAAAAGCACATCTCTTTCAAGTCCTATATCAAGAAATGCCCCGATTCCTGTAGTAGATTTTACCTGTAGTCTTCCGACTTCTCCAACTAAAATTTTCGGTCTTCTGGTAGTAGCAATAAGTCTGTCTTTACTATCACGATATACAAATACTTCTATCTCACTTCCTACTTCACAGCCTTCCGGCACTTCCTTCATAGGCAGAAGTACATCTTCACCGTTTCCGTCTGTAAGATATACACCGAAATCTTTTTTTCTGTCAACTTTCAGGCTCTGTATTTTTCCTAATTCCATAAGTCCCCCTTAATATTCAAATCTGACGATAGCATATGTATCTCCCTTTAGATCTGCCAGATTTACAATATATGAATTTTCATTCTTCGTAATTCTAGGTAAAATCACATCATTCAATACGGCCGCCTTTTTATATTGTACACTTATTTTTTTTACTTTGAAATCTTCTTCAATAATATTTTTCGCTTTACTTACATATACTGCATTATTCATATGATGATTTGTATCCAAATCATTTTTACTTACCACGATTTCATTGCCAAGCTCATACTCTGTCGGTATATCAAACTTTCTGACAATCTCCGTCATATCGAGGCGTTTTTCATTTCCTGCCATATACTTTTTTAAAGCTTCATCTGTAGGTTTGGTAGGTCTTTTATTGTCCAAGTCATAATGAAACCATATGGAATCGGCTTTTACCAAGAACTCACCGTTTTCATCTTTTAAAAAGAAATTCCTATAGCCGTAAAAACTTTTAAAGTTGTATGCAAATGTACCTACTTCCACTTTTTGCGCAAGTCCCGGCAATCTGCTTATATCTATCTGCCAGGAATTAACCCACCAGGCTTCCTTTTTTCCTTGTAAATATTTTATTCCAAGTCCCAGATCCTCGGATTGAAATGTTGAACAGTCCTGAAATAAATTCAAAAGTCCTACCAAAGACAGCTCTCCATTCTCCCCCAACTCACTGTATCTGATTCTTTCATTAAATGAATACATTTGTCTACCTTGCCTCACTGTCTCTTATTTTAAAAGAGATTTGAAATACTCAAAAATTTCCTCACCTACCACCGCATCATCTCTTCTTTGTTTATAAGACATTCTCTCAGGATGAAACTGTGTAGCGATAATCGGTAATTCTTCATGTATAACAGCTTCACATACTCCGTCATCGGAGCGCAAAACCTCCTTCAGTCCTTTTCCGAGTTTTTTTGTACCTTGATGATGTGCGGAGTTTATATTGAAAGTTTTACCATAAAGTTTTTCAAACAAATTTCCTTCTTCTACACTTTTTACACTGTGTATGCTGTCATTACCATTTTTTCTTGTATGAATATCTCTTGTTACAAGATCCTGATGTAAACTTCCGCCAAAATAGATATTTATAAGCTGCATACCTCTGCAAATGCCTAAGATAGGCTTTTTTGCCTTTACAAATGCATCCAAAATATCCCTTTGTGCTTTGTCAAGCTCTCTGTCAGGCTCATCAGAGCCGTTCATTTCTTCGCCATAGTAAACAGGATCTATATCTCCACCACCGGGAAGAAGCAAACCGTCACATTTTATCGCCTCATCCACATCAAGAGTTGTGATAACTTCTATATCATTTTCTTTGAGCGCATCGATATAATTTGTCAAGCTTTCAGTCCCTGCAAGTGCTACCTTCTTCATAAAAATTCCTCATCCATATATACTAAAAAACTCCCACAAACTTTTGTTTGAATGGGAGTTTTAAAAGCTGGGCTACTAGGATTCGAACCTAGAAATGCTGGAGTCAGAGTCCAGTGCCTTACCATTTGGCGATAACCCAAAACTGACTTTAATAGGATACTCTATCAGGTCAGTTTTGTCAATAGTAAATTGAAAACTTACTTAATTTTTTTGTGAAAACTTAACTTAAGCTCTATCCTGCAGTTATCATGTTCACTTTCACCGTTAAACTGTATTTGCCACACCCTCTCTTCAACACCATTGTGGTTACTGAAACATACTTCATTTATATTTATATTTCTTTTATTTTCTACATCTATACATAGCAATGCCCTTTTTCCATGTAAAAGGATTCTGTTGTCTTTAATTTCAGGCTTTATATTTGTCACCAGATTTTCAGTTAAACTATATTTCTCAGAGCGGCTTTCCAATATATCCTCTATAACAATATACTTATCATGACTGTAGCATTCCACATTCCTGTAAAGTTTAATATTCTCAAAACCATAAGCCTTTGCATAAGACATTTTAACCTGTCCAACTTTTGGCGATTCAAAACTTGAACATTTATATTTGTCACCCGCTTTTTGCTCCTCTCCGTTTATAAGAGGTACATTATGCGAAATACTTCTGTTATTAAATATTTTATATCTTGTATCATCTTTAAAATAATCCTTTGTATACTCACCACATCCAAGATCTGTAAGGAATATTTCTCCGGCATAGCTTAGTATAAAACTTCCGATATCATTATGGTTGTGAGGCTCATTATTGTTTCCACCTTTAAGCGCCAGTCCGATATCAACAATGTTCCATACAGCCCACTGTGCTTCCTTATAAAGGATAAATTTGTACTCATCTTTTTTTATGTGCTCTTCATTTTTTTTATCTTCTAAAAATTCACTCACCCATAAATTATCTTGAAGATTTGCCATAAATCTATAGCAACCGTCAGTATCAAATTTCATAGCAAAATCTATAGGTGGAATTTCAAAGCCATTAAATTTACTCTTTAAAAAGCAACTGAGTCCAAGTCTGAATCTGTCATTGGCCAAGCCGTCGGAAAAACTTATAGTGTTACCACCCGGTAAAAAGCAGTTTTGCTGAAACAATACAATATTTTCAAGTCTCTTATCGGTATACAAGTTTTCTTCACCATCAGTATATTCATACAGCTGCCTTGCAAAGCCGAAAAAATATTCCATACCATATGTAAAATAGCTCATCCCCTCAAGACATACACCGTCTTCACTGAATCCTCCGATATATTTGTCCAGACAAAGTTTGACTCTGTCAAGTATTTTATCTCTTATACCTTTATCATCAGGCAGATACAATACAGCGCTGCCTATACTTGATGCACATACGGAAATCCAGTTGTTATCCCAGTTTTCCCATCTGTGATATCCGTATTCGCTTTCCACATAAGGTTTTATTATCCTCTTCCACACATTTTCTTTTATAATGTCCGTACATTCCTCAGATAATATCTTACCCAAATAATGGTATATACATGATAGGGCATGTGCAGTTTCAGACGCAAATAAATCTATAGTATACTTCCAATCCTCTTTACTCATGTCAACATGTGCAGGCAAAGCCCATGTATCTTCTTTACATATTGCATATATTATCTCTTCAAGCTTTTTTATATATATCTTTTCCTTATGCCATAATGTAACAAAGAAGAATACATTCAAAAATTTTCTTCTCTCAAAATATAGCTTTTCATATATAAGTCTGTTTCCGGTCTGTTCATACAGTAAAAACGTCTCTTCACTAAGTACAGGTAACTCTTTATACAGTAATTCCCTGCTGTAGTTTTCTATATCTCTCTTAAATTCTTCCAAATGTATTCTTATTGCTTCAAAATATTTCATAATTTATTCTTTCACTGCACCTATCATAATACCCTTGGTAAAATACTTTTGTAAGAAAGGATATGCACATAGTATCGGTAAGGTTGCAACTATAACAGTCGCATATCTTATCGTTGCTCCCACCGCTTCCAAATCTCCTGAAGATACTCCCTGCGTCATAACCGAAGTATCATTTGATAAAAGTATCTCTCTAAGTATAACCTGAAGCGGATACATAGCTCTGTCTGTAAGTATTGTAGAGGCCCAAAACCATCCGTTCCATACACCCACACCGTAGTATAAAATCATAACCGCAAGTACGGGTTTTGAAAGCGGCAATACTATTGAAAACAGAATTCTTATATGTCCCGCTCCGTCTATTCTTGCAGCCTCACTGAGTGACTTCGGTATACTTTCAAATGATGTCTTTAAAATAATCATATTGTAGGTACTTATCATAAAAGGAAGAATAAGCCCCCAATGACTGTTCATCAAATGCAAGGATCTCAGATTCTGATAAAATGGTATCATACCTCCGCTTATAAACATAGTCAGAGTGATAATAAACATCAAAGGCTTCTTAAATAACACCCTCTCTCTTGAAAAGAAATATGCTCCTATTGATGTCATAGTTATTTGCAATATCAAACTTATAACCAGAATTTTGATAGTATTCAAATAACCTGACAAAATCATTTTATTTTTAAATACAGCAATATATGCCGCTATATTCGGCTTTATCGGAAGCAAAAGTAAACCGCTGTGCTGCATGATCAGATTTCCGTTTGATAATGAAGCCATCAACACATACCATATAGGATATATACATAACAAAGCAAGTATGGATAAAATACATATATTAAACAGATTAAATATACTGAATGAATTAGAATTTTTCTTTTTCATTATCCCTCCTTACCACAGACTTGTTTCACTGACTTTTTTGCTCAACTTATTTGCAACTATAAGGAAAATAAAGTTGATAAATGAATTGAACAGACCTATTGCTGTTGAATAACTCCAGTTTCTTTCAAGGATTCCTACTCTGTAAATATATGAAGCTATAACATCCGCTGTTTCATAAGTTGCCTCATTATACAGCAATATGGTTTTCTCATAACTGGATCCCAGTATCTGCCCAAGCCTTAATATAAGCATAATAATTATCGTAGTGCTTATCCCCGGCAATGTTACATGTAAAAGTTTATCCCATCTGTTTGCACCGTCTATAGATGCCGCCTCATACAGCTGCTCATCTATACCTGACAATGCCGCCAGATATATTATTGAACCCCATCCGATTTCCTGCCATATATCTGAAGTGATATATATTGTCCTGTAAAGTCCCGGATTTTGGATAAGCGATGTTCGTGTACCACCGAAAAATTCAATTATATCATTTATGAGTCCGGTACTTTGTGTAAACTCTTTTATAATACCTGTTACCACTACCAATGAAATAAAATGTGTCAAATATGTTGCTGTCTGAACAGTCTTCTTAAACTTCTTTTGTTTCAGTTCGTTTAAAAGCAGTGCAAGTATTATAGGTGCGGGAAATCCGAAGATAATCCCATATACGCTCAACAGAACTGTATTTCTCAGTATTCTAACAAAATATGGGCTGTTAAAAAATCTTATGAACTGCGCAAAACCAACCCATTCACTTCCCTTAATACCAAGTCTCGGATTGTAGTCCATAAAGGCTATAATAGCACCATACATTGGTTTATAGTGAAATATAATATAAAATATTAAAACCGGTAGAACTAAAATATACAAACTCTTATTTAGCTTTAAATCTCTTTTTATTTTAGAAAATATCGTGTTTTTCATATTATCACCTTTACAAACCGATGCCAAAGGCACCGGTTTGCCAAATATCATATCTTACTATCTTGCATTGTATCTTTCCAATGCCGCATTCTCCATTTCCAATACCTTGTCAATTCCCATTGACTTGATTGTACTTACATAATTGTCCCATTCAGACATATCCATAGTTCCAAGGATAAACTTTAATGTACATTCATCTCTGTATGTATTTACTTCAGTCATTATTCTTGCTATCTCCTTACTCTCTTCCGCGTTAGGAGTTATAGGCGGTATTGTATACTTCTTCATATTTGTATCCGACCAAAGCTTTAGTGCCTCTTTTTGTTCATCCAGTGAGAAATACTGTAGGATGTATTCTTCATCCTGAACAAAAGGTCCGTTATAATTTGCTCTTACATGTCCTGCCATAGAATGAGTTATAGACATATTCGGATTATTGAGTAAGAGGTCTGTATATGTATACTTGCCGTCTTTCATCTCATAGCTCACTCCCTCTTTACCGAAATTAAAAAGCACATGTCCGGCTTCACTGTATCCGTAATCCAAGAGTCTTGCTGCCACTTCCACATCCTTACAGCTTGTTGTAATTGCCGCACATCCAAGTCCGCCCGGATAGAAATTATCTCTCTGTCCCATTTCAGGTTTCTGCCCTGCTTCCAGTGTAGGATATGGTGCTCCTACAAGTCTGAAATCAGGATTTGTCTCTTTTCCGGCCTTAGTCCAGTTTCCCATACCGCTGCCGCCCCAGGCAAATGACGCACCTGCCGCTCCGCTTGTTATCTTTGCCGCTACCTGATCGTTTGTAAGTGTTGCAAGATCCGGATCTAAAAGTCCGGCCTTCATCCACTCACTCATCTTTTGAAGATAATTTTTGTATGAATCCTCTATAGCACCATATGTAATCTTACCATCCTTTAAATAGAATGTTCTTCTTGCACCATATGCACAGGCAAAAGGATTGTTGTTTGTAAGATCCGGCACTGAATACCAGTAGGCAAATGCTCCTGTAGCTCCCTTTTTCTCCTTGAAAGCTGTAAGCACTGTTTCCCATTCATCCACTGTCTTCGGTACTTCAAGTCCAAGTTCATCGAGCCAGTCACCTCTAAGCATCGGTCCCATACTGGTAAGCAGAAGGTCTCCTCCTCTTATAAACGGGAAGCAGTAATAATCACCATTGTCTGTTCTTATCATTTTGTCCACATCCGGATGATCCTTCAAATATGCCTTTATATTCGGGCAATACTTGTCAAATACATCATTCAATGGGATTATTACACCGTCATCAATAGCCTTTTGCGGTCCACCTTCATATCCGAACCACTCCCATTCTACGATATCTGGTAACTCCTCATCCAGCAGCATAAGATTGAACTGCTCTTTTTCCTGACCGAGTGCAGGGTGCTTGTACTCTACAGCAATTCCTGATTGTTCGTGCAGATTTTTATAAAAGTCGGTCTCTCCAAGATTTCCATAATTAGCTGAAACATTAACATTAAGTGGAATCCAATAAGTCAATGTCTTATCTGTTTCCATAGGATAAGAGAACTCTTTGTTCTCTGCTACCGTCTCACTCGCAGTGTCACTTGTTGTCTTTTCTTTTGCTTGCTGTGAACAACCTGCCAAACTCATGCCCACCATACTACATACCAATAACAAACTGCCTAATTTTTTTAAGCTCTTTCTCATACTTCCTCCTTAAATTTTGTTACGATACTTAATTAGTTATCTTCATTTTATACAAAAAATATTATACTTGTCAATCATTTTTTAGAGAATTTACGTTTGTTCCTACTGTATATTGTATAATTTTCGTCAACTTTTCTTTATTTATATACGTTTCAAATTCTTTTTATTAGTATTACATATATTTAATACTTATTTTTTGATAATAATTACAGTCTCTCATCTTCCTTAGCCTTCCAATATATACTTGTCTTGAAAGACATTTCAAAATATTCCAATAAAAAAGTCACAAAAGCTTCAACTTCTGTGACTTCTCTTTATTCCCATCTTTCAAACAAATCTTCAAACTTCAGGGTATCATCTTTTTTTATAACTTTACTTCTGCCGTCCCCGTAATCATAGCTGAAAGTTGTCCACAAGTTTCTCTTTCCAAATCCTATTTTTACAAGTTTATCCAGCACGATACCGCCCTGTGGAAGCTCTTTTTTCAAAAAGCTGCACAGCTCATCAAGAGTTTTTATATCGGCAAAATCATTTATACCCTGCTTAAAGGTTATAGACTTATACTCATTGTCGTCTTTATCATAAA
>CAKAQP010000061.1 GCA_916720285.1 uncultured Lachnoanaerobaculum sp.
GAAAACATTTGGTTCCATATTTTAACCTACCTTTTTAAATATCCAAATTCGATACGTACTTCGCATTTGTCTCTATAAACTCTCTTCTCGGAGCAACCTGGTCTCCCATAAGAGTATTAAATGTTAAATCTGTTTCTGAAAGCATAGACTCGTCAAGTACCACTTTTTTAAGTACTCTTCGTTCAGGATCCATGGTTGTTTCCCAAAGTTGCTCGGCATCCATCTCTCCCAGACCTTTATATCTTTGTATCTTATTATTCTGATCTCTTCCGACTTCTTTTAAGATATTATCAAGTTCTTCATCAGAATATGCGTACCATACCTTTTTATTCTTCTCTAACTTATACAGTGGAGGCTGAGCCAGATATACATGACCTTCCTTTATAAGTTCAGGCATAAATCTGTATATAAATGTCAGCATCAAAGTATCAATATGAGCTCCGTCCACATCTGCATCAGTCATTATAATAATTTTATTATAGCGAAGCTTGCTGATATCAAAATCTTCCTGTATACCTGTACCGAATGCTGTAATCATTGACTTAATCTCGGCATTTGAATATACCTTATCAGGTCTTGCCTTCTCCACATTGAGTATCTTTCCTCTAAGAGGCAAAATAGCCTGTGTATCTCTCTTTCTTGCAGATTTTGCGGAACCTCCCGCAGAATCTCCCTCGACTATAAATATCTCACATTCTTCAGGATTCTTACTTGAACAGTCAGCCAATTTACCCGGTAAACTCATACCGTCAAGTGCAGACTTTCTTCTTGTAAGATCCCTTGCCTTTCTTGCCGCAGCTCTTGCTCTTTGTGCTGTAATAGCCTTATCACTTATAAGCTTTGCTATTCCGGGATTTTGCTCAAGGAAATAAGTAAGCTTCTCACTTACTATAGCATTAACTGCAGTCTGTGCCTCGGAGTTTCCAAGTTTTTGCTTTGTCTGACCTTCAAACTGTGGGTCCTGTATCTTCACAGAGATTATAGCTACAAGTCCTTCTCTTATGTCTTCTCCTGAAAGATTGTCCTCATTTTCCTTCAGCAGTTTATTGTTTCTGGCATATTCATTAAATGTCTTTGTAAGTGCATTTTTAAATCCTGAAAGATGGGTTCCACCCTCAGGAGTATTTATATTATTTACAAAAGTATAAATTCCCTCTGTATAAGTGTCATTGTGCTGCATTGCAACTTCAACAACCACATTTTCTTTCACACCCTCACAGTATATTACTTCATCGTATATAGGTGCCTTACCCTTATTGAGATAGGTAACAAATTCCTTGATACCACCCTCATAGTGGAAAGACATTTCTTTTTTTTCTACTCTGTCATCAATCAAAACAATTTTTAATGCTTTGGTAAGAAAAGCTGTCTCTCTCAATCTGACTTTCAATATATCAAAGTCATATACCGTTTCCTCAAATATAGTTGCATCCGGTAAGAAGCTTACCTCGGTACCGCTTTCACCGGGATCACATTCACCTATCACATGCATATTTTCTACGACTTTACCCTTTTCAAATCGCATATGATAAATTTTGCCTTCTTTATAAACCTTTACATCCAACCATGTAGATAATGCATTTACTACAGATGCACCTACTCCATGCAGTCCGCCTGAGGTCTTATATCCTCCGCCACCGAATTTTCCTCCGGCATGCAGTATTGTAAATACTACCTCAAGCGCCGGCTTTCCTGCCTTTTGCTGAATGTCTACCGGTATACCTCTACCATTATCTCTTACAGTGATTGAATTATCTTCATTTATTTTTACCTTTATCTCGGTACAAAATCCTGCAAGAGCCTCATCTACAGAGTTATCTACTATCTCATAAACAAGATGATGAAGACCCCTTGATGATATTGAACCAATATACATTCCGGGTCTTACTCTAACGGCCTCTAAACCTTCCAGTATTTGAATTTGGGATGCATCATACTCTGTACTCATACTATCTCCTTTAAATCATCTGAGAATACATTCTCAGGAAAATTTACTCTTAATGTCATATCGATATATTATAACATTTTTTTTGAAAATGTGGAATAAAATTACTACATATAAATAAGAAAAAAGGGGTGCCACGCACCCCTAAAATATACATTATTACAAAGCTGTTATAAAAGTCAAAAATCCGAAAACTACACCTGCCGCATTCGGTATAATAAGGATATAATCTATTTTATGTTCATTTGTTAAGCCATATATAACCCATAACAAACAAGATATTGCCGCTACAAGCGGCTGCAGCGGTTGAGATCTCTCACCACCTATATTTGCTATAATTTGCGGTATATAAGATAAAAATACTAAAACTCCGATAAAAGCTCCTATAGATCCTATGAATGTATTAATTCTCTTTTTTGTCATTAAATATTACCTCCAAAATCAGTTTATAAATATACATGTGTGAATTTATGTGTGATAATATAACACACAATTTTGAAGGTTGCAAATTTTAACAGAGTTTTACGAAGATTTTAACATTATTTTTTATATATTATCGTTTTTGCATTCTGTATTTTTATTAGTTTTTAACAAGGTGTGAGTTTTTTATTTTTATTTTACATCCACATAACACCACAAAAAAGGATTTTTTTATTACTCAAAATTTAAACAATTTTATAAAATCCTTGTATACAATTATTTAATTATATTCACTTTCTTTTATTGTACCTTTTGTTACTTTAAATACCTTTCCAATATCCAAAGATTTATTCAAAAAATCTTCAACACCTGTACAGGTAATCAAAGTTTGAATATGTTTTATGGACTCCAAAAGATGAGACTGTCTTTTTCCGTCAAGCTCGGATAATACATCATCCAGTAAAAGTACCGGAAATTCTCCGTATCTTGATTTTATAAGCTCTATCTCGGATAATTTTAATGATAATGCAAGACTTCTTTGTTGACCTTGTGAGCCGAATTTTTTCAAATCCATTTCCCCGTTTAAAAAAAATGAAAAATCATCCCTATGTGGTCCTACATTTGTAGTCTTATACCTTATATCACTTGTTCTTGATTTTTTCAGTTCTTCCTCAAAACCGTCTTTTTCCACATTCTTTTCATATACTACATTTATCTTCTCACCACCTGAGAGTAAAGAGTGTATACCGAAAATTACCTCATTTAATTCTTTTATAAAGGCTTCTCTGTAAGCAATCAAATCCTTACCGTATTTTACAAGTTGCATATCCCAGATATCCAAAGTGTCCTCAACACCGCTCTTAAAACCGATTTCTTTTAAAAGCTTATTTCTCTGATCAAGCACCTTATTGTAGGTAACCAAAGTGGAAACATAGAGCTTATTTAACTGACAAAGCTCCATGTCCACAAAATTTCTTCTTTCCTTAGGACTTCTCTTGATAATATTCAAATCTTCAGGAGAAAAAAATACAACATTGCAGGTACCGAAAAGTTCACTAAGCTTTCTTATCGGAATACCGTTTATAGCAACTCCCTTAGACTTGCTCTTTTTCAAATGCATATCAAGCCTTACCGATGAGTTGTTTTTTTCTATCATCAGCTTAATATGCGATTCATTGCTTCCGAATTTTATAATATCTTTATCTTTACTTCCTCTATGAGACTTTGAAGTGGTGGCAAGGTATATTGACTCCAAAATATTAGTCTTTCCCTGTGCATTGTCACCGTAAAATATATTTACACCACTAGAAAGCTTGACATTCAAACTCTCATAGTTTCTATAGTCCTTAAGCTCCAACGATTCTATAATCATTGTTCTCGTATGTAAATATATCGCCGTCTCTAAGCTTCTTACCTCTCCTAAGCTCTACCTCTGAATTTACCAAAACCTCTCCGGCCTGTATTACCGTCTTAGCTTCTGAACCCATTGATACGGCACCTGCAAGCTTCATAGCCTGCTCAAGCTTTATATATTCATCTCTAATTCTAACTTCCTGCATACTTCACCTTTATCCTACAAAATTTACCGGCAATATCAAATAGGTGTATGAATTTTTATCGTCTTTGATAAAACATGGGGATTTTGCATTTGTAAAATAAATATCTACAAACTCATCATCAATTACCTTTAATGCATCCACTAAGAACTTAGGGTTGAAGGCAATCTTTAAATCACTTCCGCTTTTTTCAATGTTTACTTTGGCATCCATAAATCCAAGTGACGAATTTACAGACAATGTAAGTGTTCCGTTTTCTATATCAAGAATCAAAGGCTTATGCTCATTTTCTCTGATAAGTATCATAGCCTGCTCTATGGCACTTTGGAATCTGTTTCTGCTGACGGTAACTTTGGTATCATAGTCATTTGAGAGCATGGTCTCAATTCTGAAATATTCACCGTCAAGAATTCTTGATAATACCAGCGTTCTGTCAAACTCAAAAAGTATATGATCCTTTGAAAAATAAATATTAACATCTTTTTGAGTATCACTGTCAATTATCCTCATAACTTCCTGTAAGGACTTGATCGGAACCACGCATCTTTGATTCTCGAAACTTCCGTTTAATTCGATATTTCTTATAGACATTCTATGTCCGTCAAGAGTAACGAATTTAGCCACATTATCTTTAATATCTATAAGCTCTCCGCCCATCATTCTGTTGATATCGCTTATAGCTGTTGAGAACTCCGTCTGTCTGATAACTTCTTTTAAACTAAATTGTGAAAGCTTGATAAAATCATCCCTGTCTACCTGCGGCATAGGTATAAATTCTACAGGGTCTATTCCCATTATATTAAATATCGCCTGGTCACATCTTATAGTTGTCTTAAAATCCTTATCTACATCCAGTTCTATTAAAGAATCTGTATTATCAAATTTTCTTACAATATCGGAGAAGAGTTTTGCATTCAAAACTACTCCACCAGGATTTACTATAATCGCATCCACCTCTGTTTGGATTGAAAGTTCCGTGTCTGTAGCATCTAAAACAACTCTGTTATCAGCTGCTGTTATAAGTATTGATTCTAAAATAACACTTGAAGTCTTTGTAGATATAGCCTTCATTACAATGCCAAGAGCATTTACCAATTGTGCTTTTTGAAATTTTAAATTCATTGTTCCTCCGGTTGGCAATTTTTACTCAAAAAAAGAGCTCGCTCGCCATGATAAATAATTAAATATATTTTAGTATTAGTATTATTATAGTGTGTGGATAAGTGCAAAAGTCTAAAAAGCCTTGTAAATACTTGCTTTTTAGCTGATTTTTGTAAACATCACCATGTTTGGGAACTACCCGTATAATTTGGATTACTGTGGAGAAATCTTCTTTTTAATAGTTTCAACAGTTTGATTCAGTTCACTGTCAGAGACGATTCTCTTAGTAATTACATCCTCGGAATTGACTATTGTAGAGTGATCTCTGTCACCTAAAAATTGACCTATTTTAGTTTGAGTATCATTGGTCATTTTCCTACAAAGATAAACTGTAATATGTCTTGCAGTGGCTACAGGCTCCTTTCTGCCCTTGGCTTTTAACTCCGCCACGGTGATATTGAAATGATCCGCCACTACAGTTGCAATATATTCTGAAGTTATTTTTGTAGGAGCATCAGGAGTAATCATATCCTTTAGTACCGTTTTTGCCAGCTCTATATCAATTTCCTGATTTTTATTAAGTCTGCTCATAGCATAAAGCTTATTCAGTGCTCCCTCAAGCATTCTGATATTACTCTTTATATTGGTAGCGATAAATTGAATAACTTCATTATCAATGTTTTTGCCGTCTCTTTCCTCCTTACTTCTAAGAATTGCCATTCTTGTTTCAAAGTCCGGAGAAAAAATCTCTACCGCCACACCCCAGGCAAATCTTGAACGAAGTCTCTCTTCAAGGTTTTTAAGCTCCATAGGAGGTCGGTCTGAAGAAAGTATTATCTGTTTTTTTTGCTCATACAATGCATTGAATGTATGGAAAAGTTCTTCCTGTATTGCATCCTTGCCGCCGATAAACTGAATATCATCAATAAGAAGTACATCAACATTACGATATTTTGAGCGATATTCCTGCAAATTGCTGTTTTTAAGCGCATCGATATATTCATTAAGGAATTTCTCACTGCTGACATATAAAATGATTGCCTCAGGATTGTGTTCCAATATGTAATGAGCAATAGAATGCATCAAGTGAGTTTTTCCAAGACCAACGCCTCCATATATAAAGAAGGGATTGTAATGCTCCCCCGGATTTTGACTTCCCGGAGATTCCGCTACAGCTATAGCGGTTGCATGTGCCAGATCATTACTTTTACCTACTACAAATGTATCAAAAGTATAAAGCGGATCCAGATTTGCACTTAAAAGTTTCAGGTTGTTTACCGGATGCCTCTTATTGTCTATCAGTGTATTTTGATATTTTTTTGTTTCCTGCTCCGACTTTTCTCTAAAAACAACATTACATTTTATTAAGGTAACTTCCTCGATGGATACTGAAAGGTATAGGGAGTATTTTTTTGTAACATAAGTTTTAAAAGGTTGTGAAGGAACAGTGATGACCAAGGTATAAACTCCCTTTGAATCCTTATCGATTGATGTAGGAATCATGGGTTTTATCCATGTATTGTATGATACAGGTGAGAGCTCATAATCATCTCTTAAAAACGTGATTATTTCCTCCCAACTGGATTTTATCTTATCTATCATCCTTTTTACTCCTTTAGGATAAGTATAAACTAGGTAGAGTATATCAAAAAAAGGTATTCATATCAATGTAAAGAAAAAATAAAAAAGAAAATTATCAACATAGATATTCACAAAGTTATGGACAACGTAGTTGATTAAAAACTATAAAATAAATTATCCATATTAAAAAATAATAAAAATAGATATTAAAAAGCCTTATACACAGAATGTTGATAACGATGTTGACAAAGAAAAATGGCTTAAAATATACAAAAACAAGAAATGTCAACATTGAGATAAAATAAAATATCCACACACTATCAACAAAATGTGGATAACTGAAATATAAACATTTGGATTTTAAACAATGAAAATATATAGGTAAATGTGGATAATTATGTTGATAAGAATTTTAAGAGTCGAAAATCCGGGGAACAATATTCATACTTTAAGATAATAAAAACATTGATAAAACGGAGTATTAAATATATAATATTAAGTGCATTATATCCAATAGGAGTAGTAGCGAGAGGAGAAAAAAATGAAGAGAGATTCTTATCAGAAGACAAAAAGAATGGTGATCATGGCTATTTTTATAGCTATAATTATTATTCAGACATTGGTACCTATTTTGGGATTTATACCGCTTGGTATAATGAACGCAACTATCATTCATGTAACGGTAGCCATAGGGGCAATCTTGCTTGGATGGAAAGAGGGAGCAGGACTGGGATTTGTATTCGGACTTGGCAGTATGTGGAAGAATACATTTATGCCGAACCCGACATCATTTTGTTTTTCACCGTTTGCACCGGCCATAGCGGGATACACAGGTGGAATAAGATCGGTTATAGTGTGCTTTCTTCCGAGAATAATGGTAGGTATAGTGGCTGCACTTGTTTTCAGAGCAATGAGAAAAACAGGTAAGGTGAAAATAGCACTCCTGGTATCAGGTGCCATGGCGGCAATAACAAACACAATATTGGTAATGAGCGGTATATACTTTTTGTTCGGAGAGCATTATGCAAGTGCAACAGGAAAAGAGTTGACACAGTTGCCGGTTATAATAGTAGGTATAATAGGAACACAGGGAGTAGCAGAGGCAATAGTATCTGCAATCCTTACTTTAGCTGTAGCAGGTACATTATTAAAAATCAGTGAAGAGCGATAAAGCTATTGACTTGTATACCTTCTTTATATATAATACTAGGGTGCGTTCTTTGGAAAAGTAAAGAACATAGACTTGAGAAAGACTGGACAAACGAAAAGAAATAAGGAGGTATCAGATCATGAAGATGACATTCCAACCTAAGAAGAGACAAAGATCTAAGGTTCATGGTTTTAGAGCAAGAATGAGTTCAGCAGGCGGTAGAAAAGTTTTAGCTGCCAGAAGAGCAAAAGGAAGAGCTAGATTATCAGCTTAAAAAAATAAGGCAATAGCCGGAAAACAGATGAGTACTACATTATGTAGTAAAGGATTTATCTGTCGAAGATTACTTAGGGATAGTCTTATGACTATCCTTTTAGTTTATGGTAGTATTACATTTAATCTAATATAAAATGCGTTTTGCATTTGAGGAGTTTATGTGAAAAATTTTCCTTCTTTAAGAAGTAATGCTGATTTTCAAAGGGTATATAAGAACGGAAAGTCATATGCCAATAAAACTCTTGTAATGTATGTATATGGAAATGAGTTGGATTACAACAGGATAGGTATATCGGTTTCAAAGAAAAACGGTAACAGTGTAGTAAGACATACATTTACAAGGAAAATCAGAGAAATTTTCAGGTTGAATAAGATTGAGAAAAAGGGATTAGATATAATAGTAGTAGTACGAGTAGGTGCAGATGTAGGTGATTACCATAAATTGGAGAGTGCCTACTTACATTTGCTGAAATCACATAGACTGGATAGAGAAAATGTTGAAGAAAATAAATAGCTTAGTATTAAAGGGTATGATTAAGCTTATTAGATTCTATCAAAAATATCTGTCACCGTTAAAGGTAAGAACACATTGTATTTATACTCCTACCTGTTCACAATATGCCATAGAGGCTTTAAAAAAACATGGTATAATAAAGGGGTCATTACTTAGTATATGGAGAATATTGAGATGTAATCCTTTAGCCAAGGGTGGATACGATCCTGTGCCATAAGTATATTTATGGAATTTAGTAAGTTAGAAAATCTAATGAAATTTGGAGGAATTAGCTTGGACGTTGTACTGTTAACAAAGTCATCCACACCTATTATAGGTTGGTTTGCTGAAATACTTGGATTTATAATGAATCTGATATTTGATTTGGGAATTACAAATATCGGTGTCGCTATTATAATTTTTACACTTGTAATCAATATAATAATGATACCTTTGACTATAAATCAGCAGAAGTCACAAAAACTTCAGGCTGTAATTCAGCCTGAAATAAAGGCCATACAGGATAAATATAAAGGAAAAACAGATAATGAATCAGCAATGAAGATGAATGCTGAGACCAGAGCCGTATATAGTAAGTATGGTACAAGTATGGCCGGCGGATGTCTTCCGCTTCTTATACAGATGCCTATACTGTTCGGACTTTATCAGGTTATATACAGAATACCGGCATATGTAACAAGTGTAAGAAGTGTATTTGAAACTGTAGCTACTTCACTTATGCAACAGTCTGATTATATAAATAAGATAAGTGATTTGGCAAAAGCTGTAAGACTTCCTGTAGAAAATAATGATTATACAATTCCAAATAAAGTAATAGACTTATTATATAAATTTACACCTGAAAAATGGACTACATTGTCGGAGACATTCCCAAATATGAGAAGTGTCTTGGAGACAAGTGTTCCTCTTATTAAGCAAATGAATTCATTCCTTGGTATTGATTTATCAGTATCACCATGGCAGGGAATGAACAATATAAATATAGCATGGATAATACCGATATTGGCCGGAGTTACACAGTTTATATCAACTAAGGTAATGACAACAAACCAGCCAAAGAACGGAGAGCCTGAGAATGAAATGGCAAAACAGATGCAGAGTATGAATACTGTAATGCCTATCATGTCTGTAGTATTTTGTTTTACTCTCCCTGCAGGTATCGGTATATACTGGATAGCTTCCGCACTTGCAAGAACAGTTATTCAGTTACTTGTAAACTACAGACTTAAAGATCTTGATATTGATAAGCTTGTAGAGTCAAATCTTGCAAAGCAAAATGCAAAGAGAGCAAAGCAAGGACTTCCTGCATTAAGCGCAAATAAGAAAGTCATCGAAAATGCAAAGCATATGGATGAAATTGAAAAGCAGGAAAAAGAAGAAAAAGCAAAAAAATACGAAGTGAATGCCAAGAATTTAAAGGATTCTACAGAGTATTACAATAAGGATGCAAAACCGGGTTCACTTGCTTCAAAGGCTAATATGGTAGCCAAGTACAATGAGAAGCAGGCAAATTCTAAGAAAAATAAATAGGAGGAAAGAGATGGACAGTGCTAGAGTTTCAGCAAGAAATTATGATGAAGCTTTAACCAAGGCTTTAATAGAGCTTGGAACCACAAGTGATAATGTGGATGTAGAGATAATTGAAAGAGGCACTAATGGATTTTTGGGAGTTTTCGGTGCAAAGCCTTGGACTCTTAAGGTTACAGTAAAGAAATCTGCTGATACTGAGAAAAAGAATTCATCAGAAAAGAAACATGAAAAGCAGAGGGAACAAAAATCTCCTATTGAGAAAAAAGAAGTAGAGAAAAAGGAAACCGCATCAGAAAAGGTAGAGACTGTTGTAGAGGAAGTTGTAGAAGAAAAAGAGACTTCTGTACAGTCTGAAGAAGCTGTAGATGAATATGCACAGTTTTACGGTGAGGAAGAGCCTTCTTCTACAAGCAGACGAGTACTTACAAATGATGAGCTTGAGCAGATAAGAGACAGAGCAGATACTTTCTTGAAGGATTTCTTCACAGCGATGAATCTTCCTGCACATGCGGTATATAATTTCTCATTTAAGACAAATGAGCTTTCTATCGTAATAGAGAGTGAAGAAGACTTGGGAGTATTGATAGGAAAAAGAGGTCAGACTCTTGATTCACTTCAGTATATATTGAGCCTTGTAGTAAATAAGAGCAGCGAAAGCTATATAAGAATAAAGCTTGATACTGAAAACTACAGAAAAAAGAGAAAAGATAAACTTGAGATGCTCGCAAAGAATATAGCTGCAAAGGTAAAGAAAACAGGTAAGTTTACAGAGCTTGAACCTATGAATGCTTATGAGAGAAGAATCATACATGCGGCACTCCAAGGAGACAATATGGTATCTACAAAGAGTGTAGGTGAGGAACCTTTCAGACATATAACAGTTTATCCGAAGAAGAATTTTAAACAAAACAGAAGAAGCCCTAAAAGGGAAATACAATAAGAACCGGTCTTGTGAAAGAGGGCTGTTAATAACATAGTTATTGATAGTCCTCTTTTGTTTTAGTAATAATTATAATAAAAGTAGGATTATATAAATATGAAGAGAACAGATACTATTGCCGCTATAGCAACAGCACTTGGAGAAAGTGGAATAGGCATAATAAGAATAAGCGGAGAAGATGCCATAAGTATAGCCGATAAGATATACAGCGGAAAGAAAAGACTGATTGAGGTAGACTCACATACTATCAACTACGGACATATATTTTTCGGTGAAGAGATAATAGATGAAGTTTTGGTAATGCTGATGAAAGCACCAAGAACATTCACAGGCGAAGATACAGTAGAGATAAACTGTCATGGCGGTATATTGATACTCGAAAAAGTATTGCATGCAGTACTGGAGTCGGGTGCAAGGATGGCACTTCCGGGAGAATTTACAAAGAGAGCCTTTTTAAACGGAAAGATGGATCTCAGTCAGGCGGAAGCGGTAATAGACATAATAGAGGCAAAGAATGAACTGGCATTAAAAGCCGGAATCAGACAGCTAAACGGAGCTGTAACAGAGA
>CAKAQP010000062.1 GCA_916720285.1 uncultured Lachnoanaerobaculum sp.
ACCTTTTTCTTCATCTCTTAAATACGGAAGTATTACATTTGAAGAGGGATGCTACATTCTCGGTGCTCCGGAAATTATTTTAAAAGATAATTTTATATCTTTTGAAAATGAGATTTTAGCCTATACCGAAAAAGGAAGTAGGGTTTTACTTTTTGCAAAGTATGACGGAAGTGATATTGAAGACGGTATCAAAGGAAAAGTAACTCCTATAGGTTTTATAGCTTTTGCAAATCCTGTTCGTGAGAATGCTGTAGATACATTTAATTATTTTAAGTCTCAAGGTGTAAGTATAAAGGTTATCTCGGGGGATAATCCTTTAACCGTTTCACAAATTGCCTCTCGGGCAGGAATTGAAAATGCCGAAAATTATATTGATGCAAGTCTGCTTGATACCGATAAAAAGATACAGGAGGCAATATCTTTTTATACGGTCTTCGGTCGTGTTACACCTAAACAAAAGCAAAAGCTTGTAAAAGCCTTACAGGCAGACGGTCATACTGTTGCCATGACAGGCGACGGTGTAAATGATATTTTGGCGATGAAGGATGCGGACTGCAGTGTGGCAATGGCATCAGGAAGTGAAGCCGCCACTCATGCCGCACAGGTTGTACTACTTGATTCGGACTTTGCACATATGCCGGATCTGGTATATGAGGGTAGAAGAGTTGTCAATAATATAGAGCGATCTGCAAGCCTGTTTTTGGTGAAAAATATTTTCTCATTGCTTCTAGCCGTATTATCTGCAGTTTTTATGTTTACATATCCGCTGGAGCCTGCTCAGATTTCCTTTGTAAGCATGTTTACAATAGGGATACCGGGATTTTTATTGGCTCTTGAACCGAATAAGAATAGGATAAAGGGCAGTTTTATTAAAAACGTGCTGATAAAAGCATTTCCCGGCGGTTTAACAGATGTTATAGCGGTATTTGCACTTGTAGTATTTGGAGAGGTTTTTGAAATATCCACAGACAGTATCGGAACTGTTGCGACCATGGTTATGTCGGTAGTCGGATTTATGATTTTGATCAAGATAAGTTATCCGCTTGATCTGAGAAAATATATAATAATATTTTTAAATGTTGCAGGTCTCATATTTACAGGTATATTCCTTAGAAAGTTGTTTGCACTTACGGACCTTTCGGGTATAAGTATTCTTCTTATGTTCACTTTTGGTTTTGCAGCGGAATCTTTATTTAGAAATATGACGGTTTTGGTAGAAAAAAATCAAATATTACTTGAAAAAATAAGAATAAAACTTGAACAAAAGAAAAAATAAGATATAGTATAAGTAGTAAGTGAAAACTTTGTTTTATGGAGTTGGTTATGAGAGAGTATAGTCCGCTTTTTAACATGAGCGATAGAATGATAAATTTATTGACTGAGATAAGTGAAGAAGTCGGAAGGGTCGGAGTTGTCTTTTCCGGTAAGATGAATCCGCTTATTCGAAAAGAAAATATGATTAAAAAAGTTTATGCCTCTTTGGCAATAGAAGAAAGTGATATTTCATTTGAACAGATAAGAGGTTTTATATACGGAGGAAATGCTATTGATAATCATAAGGATATGAGAGTTGTAAAAAATCTATATGAGGCCTATGATATGTCATTTAAATTAAATCCGTATTCAATAAATGACTTGTTCTTTGCACAAAAAATGATACTTAGCGGATTTACTATAGAGTCTACTGAGTTTAGAGAAGATAAGATAGAAAATAACGACAACGGAATATTTGACAGTAATATAATTCCTTCAAGATTTATTCCGGGAGCTGTAAGAGATATATTTGAATGGTACAAAAGAGACAATCTGCATCCTGTAATAAAATGTGCAATAGTATATCATGAATTTGAACTTTTACAGCCTTTTGCGGCAGGTAACGGCCCTCTTTCAAGATTATGGTTGGATCTTTTGCTTTGTAAGTGGAAGGATATTTTCTTCTGTATGTCTGTTGAGAGCGAGCTTTATAATAGGATACAGGAATATAAGGAGCTTACATACAGTATAGGAAGACCCGGAGAAAGTAATAAGTTTATAGAATTTATTCTTGAGACTATTCTTTTTACATTAAAGAAGGCACAGATTGAAGAGAAAATACCGGTTTGGGGGATAGAATCCGATGCTTCATTTACAAATGGAGACAGTATAAAGCGGGAAATGCCTTTAGGCAGCGGTATGACAGGCAATGCCAAAAAGACGGTTGGAAAAGAAGTATCAGGTGACAGTAAAAATACTGCTGTGAATACAAATAACCCGGCAAGTGAGAATACATTTGCAAAAAGACTTGTAAATGTACTTGGGAATGAAGTTCTTACAACAAATGAGATAATGCTTAGGCTTGGCATGACACATAAGCCTACCTTTAGAAAAAATTATCTAAATCCTGCAATAGAGATGGGGTTGGTAGAAATGACTGTGCCGGGCAAACCAAGAAGCAGATATCAGAAGTATAGAAAGATATCATAGTCGCAGGATATAGAATAAGATAAAAGAATGGAGACTATGTTATTTATAATTAGACCATGATAGACACAAGAGGAGTAAGATGTATGATAAACGACTAAGACAGCAAGAAGTTATAGACTATGATGCACGTGGTTTCAAAGCAGATATTTATATAGCTGTAAGTAATGGATGTAAATGCTCTTGCGCTTCTGTTTTAATAAATTTTTAATAGATTTTACACGCTTCTGCCGTATATTTATTTGAAATACATATTGACGAATCTGTACTTTATGGTATAATGATATAGATTTTGAATTTCACAACCGGAGGGAGGTTAGATCTTAGATGTCAAACGTGATTGTGAAAGAAAACGAGAGTCTTGACAGTGCACTTAGAAGATTCAAAAGAAATTGTGCTAAGGCAGGCATTCAACAAGAAATTCGTAAGAGAGAGCATTACGAGAAGCCAAGCGTAAGACGTAAGAAAAAGTCTGAAGCAGCTAGAAAGCGTAAGTTTAATTAATTGCGTGTTTTCACAACCTCGGTCATTTGACCGGGGTTTTCTTTTTAAAGAAAACTTTTAAGGAGAACAATTTGAGTATAATTGAAAATATTATAGATATACCTATGGAGCATGAAAGGAATGTCTGTGGTGAGTTTGATGTATATTTGAAGAAAATAGAGAGGACGCTGAAGGTAAGTATGATTGCCAGAGACGGCAGTATAAAGATAATAGGCCCGAAACCTTATGTAGATAAGGCGAAATCTGTTTTCAACAATCTTATAGAACTTTCTAAAAGAGGGAATCAAATCACCGAGCAAAATATAGATTATGCCCTTTCATTGTCATTTACACTTGAAGATGACAAGATTCTTGAAATCGATCAGGATGTGATAGCGAGAACTATCCTGGGTAAGCCGATAAAGCCGAAGACTTTAGGTCAAAAACAGTATGTAGATCTTATCAGAGAAAAAATGATAGTTTTTGGTGTAGGTCCTGCAGGAACAGGAAAAACTTATCTTGCTATGGCAATGGCGATACAGGCTTTTAAAGAAGGAAGTGTAAACAGAATTATACTTACCAGACCTGCAATAGAAGCCGGAGAAAAGCTTGGATTTTTACCCGGGGATTTGCAAAGTAAGATTGATCCGTATTTAAGGCCTTTATACGATGCATTGTATCAGATAATGGGTGCCGACAGCTTCTTGCACAATCAGGAAAAGGGGTTGATTGAAGTTGCACCTCTTGCGTATATGAGAGGTAGAACTCTTGATAATGCATTTATAATTCTTGATGAGGCACAAAATACCACACCGGCACAGATGAAAATGTTTTTAACAAGAATCGGATTCGGTTCTAAGGTGATAGTGACCGGAGATCAAAGTCAAAAGGACCTTCCACAAGGACAGACCTCGGGACTTGACAGTGCACTTAAGATTTTAAAAAATATAGATGATATAGGTATATGTATGTTGACTAATAAGGATGTGGTACGACATCCGTTGGTTCAAAAGATTGTGGAAGCCTATGATATATATGAAAAGAAAAATATATCAAAGGATGATAAAAAGAGATTTAGAAAATAAATACAGCCTTTTTGGCAGATTTTATAATGGTGAGGGAGTATGACTATAGAGATAAGCTATGAGTCTAAAACAAATCTGGATATACCATATGAAGAGATAATAGAAAAGATGGTAGTTGCATCGCTTGATTTTGAGGATTGTCCTTATGAAGCGGAAGTTTCTGTAACTATTGTGGATGATGAAGAGATAAGAAGTATAAATAATGAGTACAGAGGTATTGATAAGTCTACAGATGTGCTTTCATTTCCTTTTAACGAATTTACCACTCCCGGGAACTTTGATGATATTGAAGAGAATATAGATGCATTCAATCCGGAAACCGGAGAATTGCTTTTGGGAGATATTATACTTTCCACAGAGCATATACTGGAGCAGGCTAAAGAGTACGGACATAGCAAAACCAGAGAGTTGGCTTTTTTGGTGGTACATTCCATGCTTCATCTGATGGGATACGACCATATGGAAGATGACGAAAGAATGGTCATGGAAGAAAAACAAAGAAAAATTTTAGAGCTTGAGGGGATTAGCAGATAATGCCGGTAAAAACAACAAAGAAAGAATCTAATAATTTTTTGGTGCAGGGAGCCATATTGGCGGTTGCGGGAATTTTGGTCAGACTTATAGGGTTTGCATACAGAGTGCCGCTTCTTAGAATAATAGGGCCAGACGGAATGGGGTATTATTCAACAGCATATAATTTATATGCAATAATTCTTTTATTGTCCTCATATTCATTGCCCTTGGCAGTCAGTAAGATGGTTTCTGTAAGAATTTTAAAAAATGAATATAAAAATGCAAATAAAATTCTTAAGGCAGCACTGATATATGCAACTATAGTGGGTGGTCTTGGTTTTATTGTTGTTTTTTTCGGAGCGGATTTTTTTGCAAGCAGTCTATATCAAATGCCGCTTGCAAAATATGCACTTAAAAGTCTGGCACCGACGATATGGATTATGGCATATCTTGGAGTGCTTCGAGGATATTTTCAAGGACATTCAACTATGATTCCCACCGCTCTTTCACAGATATTTGAGCAGATAGTAAATGCCGTTGTATCGGTAGCCGCTGCATATTATTTATGTGAAATGGCGGTAAGACATGCTAAACCCGAAGCTGTACAATTGGCTTATGGTGCTGCAGGAGGTACTGTAGGTACAGGTGCGGGTACTGTTATAGCTTTATCTGTTATACTGATATTCTTTTTTCTTTCAGCAAAGGACAGAAGGAAGAAAATAAGAGATGATAAATCGGCAAAAAAAGAGAGTTTTTCCACGATTACAAGGATACTTATACTTACAGTAATTCCGGTAATAGCTTCCACCGCAATTTATAATATAAATTCGGTTTTGGACGGTATGGTATTTGGACAGAGTATGAAGGCATTGGGCTTGGAGGATGAGACTTCAAAGCTTTACGGTATATACACAGGAGGATACCTTGTACTTGTAAATGTGCCTGTAGCTATAGCAAATGCAATGTCATCATCACTTATTCCTTCAATTTCAAGGAGTTTCAGTAAGGGTGAAAGAGGTGATGTAAACTCAAAGATATCAATGGTTATCAGATTTGCCACTATTGTTAGTTTTCCATGTGCAATAGGACTTGCGGTTATTTCGATGCCTGTAATGGGGATATTGTTTAATTCTGCGGAAGATGCCATGTTGGCTGCGTATTTGATGATACTGGGTTCGGGTGTTGTTGTGTTGTATTCTGTTTCAACAGTTACAAACGCGGTACTTCAGGGAACAAGCCTTATAAATAAGCCGGTTAAGAATGCTTTTATATCGCTGATAATACATTTTATTATACTGTATATACTGTTATTTACATTTAAATCAAATGTAATTGGATTGGTATTTGGAAATATGGTCTTTGCACTTTCGATGTGTGTTCTAAATGCGAGAAGTATAAGAAGAAATCTATCCTATAAACAGGAGCTTATAAAGACCTATCTTATGCCGTTTATTTGTGCGGGATTAATGGGAATAGTTGTATATATTGTATACACATTTGTTTTGAGATTCAGCAGCAGTAGGGTCATGCTTACATTAGTACCTATTATGGTTGGAGCACCTGTTTATGCAATACTTTTGATCGGTACAAGAACCATATCAAAGAATGAGATATTGCAGATGCCAAAGGGCAGAAAAATAGCAAATATTTTACAGAAAGTCAGGCTTTTGAAATGAAAGTTGGGATTGTAGGCGGTGGAGCAGCAGGTATTATGTCTGCTCTATTTGCGTGTAAGGGAAATGATGAAGTTACTGTTATTGAGCACAATGACAAGCTTTTAAAAAAGATACTTTCTACCGGAAACGGAAAATGTAATTTTACAAATACAAAATTAGAGCCTTCAAATTATCACTATAATGAAAGGGCAATAAAGTTTATAGAGAGATTTAATCAATTTGATACAATAAAGTTTTTTAACAGTATAGGGGTGATAGAGTATATAAGAGACGGGTATACTTATCCAAACTCCGAGCAGGCGGCCTCTATCAGAAATGCACTTTTAATGGAGCTTGAAAGATATGATGCGAATATACTTTTAAATACCTATGTAACAGATATATCTAAGAATAAAGATGTGTTTACAATAGAAATTTGCAATGCTGCGGATAAAAGTAAATCAAAGCTTTATTTTGATAAGATTATTATTGCTACAGGTTTAAAGGCAGCACCGAAGCTTGGAAGTGACGGATCCTTTTTTCCTATTTTAAAAAAGCTTGATATAAAATATAAGCCTGTTTTGCCTGCGCTTTGTGGAATTTCATTGAATAATAAAAACTTCTTTAAAATAACATCAGGAGTCAGGGCAAAGGGAAAAATATCGGTATATGTCAGGAATGTGGAACTTGCAAGTGATTTTGGAGAATTGCAGTTTAGTGATACAGGTATATCCGGGATACCTACATTTCAAGTAAGCAGATATGTAAGTATTGCTCTTGATAAAAAAGACGAAGTTAGAGTTTTTCTTGATATGTTTTCACATCTTGGGAGTATAGAAAATATATTAAACGAGAGAAAGAAAATACCTTCATTTATTACAATGGAGGATATAGGAAACGGACTTATAAACTCCAAACTTTGGCTTGGAATACTTACTTTGGCAGATATCAGGGCTGATTTAAAAATAAAAAAATGTGATAATAAGAGTTTTGAAAGATTAATTTCTGTTTGTAAAGAGATAAATTTTAATGTTAAAGGCACCGGAGATTTTGACAAGGCTCAAGTTTGTACAGGTGGTATTGACTTAGGAGATGTGGATGATAATCTGATGCATAAGGATATTAAGAGCTTGTACTTTGCAGGTGAGATACTTGATGTTGATGGAATCTGCGGAGGCTACAATTTGCAGTGGGCATGGACGTCCGGATATATAGCCGGTGTCGGAAGATAAGGAAGATAAAATGTTACATATAAATTCTTTACAGCTGAATGTACATCATGATGAAAATGATTTAAAGAAAAAACTTGCCAAGACTATTGGCTGTAATATAGATGAGATAAAAGAATATGAAATAAGGAAAAGATCGATAGATGCCAGAAAAAAGCCTGAGATCTCATATTCTTATTCCATTGATGTAAGTCTTTTAAATGAGGCTAAATATTTAAAGAAAAATAAAGCTTTGAGCATTGCAAAGCCGGTAGTTTATGCTTATGAAGATGCCGGCAAGCTTGAAATTTTGGAAGAGAGTAAAAGACCTGTGGTAGTGGGGTTCGGTCCTGCGGGTATTTTTGCCGCACTTTTACTTGCAAGATCCGGTTTAAAGCCTATAGTAATAGAGCGAGGCGGCTGTGTTGAAGACAGAACCTTGAGTGTAAATAAATTCTGGAGTGAAGGAAAGCTTGACACCGAGTCCAATGTTTCTTTTGGAGAAGGAGGAGCAGGTACATTTTCGGACGGAAAGTTAAATACTTTGGTTAAAGATACTTTCGGTAGAAACAAATTCGTATTAAAGACTTTGGTGGAATACGGAGCACCAAAGGAAATTTTGTATGACAATAAGCCGCATATAGGTACAGACCTTTTGACAGGTATAGTAAGAAAGATAAGAGAAGAAATAAAGGAGCTGGGTGGTGAGGTAAGATTTGACACCAAGCTTATAAATATAGAAAATATAAAAGATAATAAAAAGAAGATAGAAGCAGTAAACAAAAGAAACGGCAAACATGAAATAATCGAATGTGAAAATATAATACTCGCACTTGGACATAGTGCCAGAGATACCTTTAAAGCTTTAAAGGAAATGGGCATTTATATGGAGCCGAAGTCCTTTGCACTTGGCATAAGAGTTTCTCATTCACAAAATTTGATAGATGTCTCACAGTATGGCGATAAAGAAGCGAAGTTTTTATCTCCTGCACCTTATAAACTTACATTTAAGTCAAGTTTTGACAGGGGTGTGTATTCCTTTTGTATGTGTCCTGGCGGATTTATAGTAAATGCTTCTACAGAAGACGACAGAATTGCGATAAACGGTATGAGCTATCATAAAAGAGACTCGGGAGAGGCAAATTCCGCTATTATTGTAAGTGTATCTGAAGAAGATTTTGATAAATACGCAGATCCGGCCGATCCGCTAAAAGGTATAGAATTTCAAAGAAGGCTTGAAGAAGAAACCTTTAAAATGGGTAAGGGAAGAGTGCCTGTACAAAGACTGGTGGATTTTCTTGAGGGAAGAGATAGCGACGGTTTTGACAATGCTGATTTAAAGATAAAGGGAAGTACTACTGTAGCCAGGGTTGACAAGCTCTTCCTGAAAGAAATATATGAGAGTATGAAAGAGGCATTTACAGATTTTAACCGTAAGATAAAAGGATTTATAAATGAAGATGCCTATGTAGCAGCCATAGAATCAAGAACTTCATCACCGATAAGAATAAACAGGGATGAGTCTTTACAAGCGAATATTTTCGGAATATATCCATGCGGTGAGGGTGCCGGATATGCAGGAGGTATAATGAGTGCCGCCATGGACGGATTAAAGGTTGCCGAAAGAATTATTGAAAAGTATAAGGAGTAGTATGGATATAAGACAAAAGGTAAAAGATGCAAAAAGAATTGTGATAAAGATCGGTTCTTCAAGTATCACTCACTCTGAAACAGGTGAGCTTCATCTTTCAAAAATAGAAAAACTGATAAGACAGATAGCAGATCTGAAAGGAGCAGGAAAGGAAGTTGTATTGGTTTCATCAGGTGCTATTGCAACAGGAAGACATTCTCTTGGTATAAATGAAAAGCCCTCAACCCTTTCAGAGAAGCAGGCTCTTGCGGCTATAGGACAGGCCAGACTTATTATGGAGTACAGAAAGCTTTTCTCTGAATATAATCTTAGAATAGCACAGATTTTGATGACAAAGTCAACTATAACAGAGGATACTTATCGCGATAATGCGAAGGCTACTTTTACACAGCTTTTGGCATATGGTGCAGTGCCTATAGTAAATGAAAATGATACCATATCTACATATGAGATTCAGTTCGGTGATAATGACCGATTGTCTGCTCTTGTCAGTGCACTTGTGGAAGCGGATCTTCTTATACTTTTATCCGATATTGACGGACTTTATACTGATGATCCGAATACAAATAAGGATGCAGAGTTTATAAGCTTTGTAGAGGATGTGGATAAATATATGGATATGGGTAAATCAACATCTAAGTCGGGACTTGGTACAGGAGGTATGTATACAAAACTTTTGGCGGCACAGATAGCAACCAATTCAGGCTGTGATATGGTAATTGCAAGTGCAGAGGATATGAGTATAATAGAAAATATTGCAAATGGAGAGAAAATAGGAACATATTTTCCTGCCAAGAGCGATAAGGATTTTGACTGGTTAAATTGTTTGGAATAGTAGGTGAAAAAATGGATAATACAAAGATTGACAGAATTAATGCATTGGCTCATAAACAAAAAAGTGTGGGACTTACAGAAGAAGAAAAGATAGAGCAGGCGGCACTTAGAAAAGAATATATTGAATCAATAAGAGAAAGCTTAAGAGCAAATCTTAATAATATTTCAATACAAGAGGCTGACGGAAGCATAACAGATCTTGGTGAGAAGTTTGGAAAGAAAAATGAATAAGGGTGAGCTTAGAAAGTTATTACTTGATAAGAGAAATTCGCTATCAAGAGAGGAAGTCTTATCTGCAAGTGAGAGCATAATAAGAGAAATAGATGCTTTAATAAAGAGAAATAAAAGTATTGTACTTTTGGGATTTATGCCGCTTGGAAATGAGATAGATCTAAGACCTTTATATGAAAAGATACTTTCCGGATATTATAAGAATGAGTTTGATATTAATATTACATTGGGATTACCAAGAGTATGCGGTAAGGAAATGAGATTTTTCAAGGTGTACTCACTTGATAATCTTGAAAAATCGAAGTTCGGTATAATGGAACCAAGGCTTAACAGTGAAGAAATCATTGCAAAAAATGCTCATGTAATGGTTCCTCTTATAGGACTTGATAAAGATAAGAGAAGGCTTGGCTTTGGTGGCGGATTTTATGATAAATATTTTGGAAAACATAGAGATAATACATTGTATGGCTTAGCTTATGATTTTCAGATGAATATTGATTTTGAAGTAAATGAATATGATATTGCAATGGATCATATATTTATGGCGAAAGTTGGATAAGTTATCGGGAGATTGTGTGACTTATTCTAAGTTAAAGATATTAGAAAGAGGATTATGGAGAATTTAATACCTAATGAAGAACCGTTAAGACAGGAATATTTCATGTCTGAGGTCAATGATATAATACATGCAAAGGCAATAGATAGAGGAGTATACCCTACATATAAGGTGGTTACCTTTGGATGTCAGATGAATGCAAGGGATTCTGAGAAATTATCCGGAATACTTAGCGGTATAGGATATATAGAAGCTGAGAATGAAGAAGATGCGGACCTTGTACTTTTTAACACCTGTACTGTAAGAGAGAATGCAAATGATAGACTCTATGGCAGGGTTGGACAGCTCAAAAAAAGCAAGGAAAAAAAACCGGATATGATAATCGGAATCTGCGGATGTATGATGCAGGAAGCGGAAGAGGTTGAAAAGATTAAAAAATCCTACAGGCATGTGGATCTTGTTTTTGGAACTCACAATATATACAAACTTGCAGAGATACTTTTTGAGCATCTTACAACTAAAAAGCAGGTTGTAAATGTTATGGAAAGTGCTGAGATGATTGTGGAGAAGCTTCCAAGTAAGAGAGAGTTTGCCTTTAAATCAGGTGTAAATATCACATTTGGTTGTAATAACTTTTGTAGTTATTGCATAGTGCCATATGTAAGAGGAAGAGAAAGGTCCAGAAAACCTGAGGAGATAATTGATGAGATTAAAGGACTGGTAGCTGACGGTGTAAAGGAAATCATGCTGCTTGGACAAAATGTAAACTCATATGGAAAAGGACTTGATGAAGAGATAAGTTTTGCCACCCTATTGGATAGAATTGCACAGATAGACGGTTTGGAGCGACTAAGATTTATGACACCTCATCCTAAGGACCTTTCAGATGAAGTCATTGA
>CAKAQP010000063.1 GCA_916720285.1 uncultured Lachnoanaerobaculum sp.
ATCACTGTAGTTAAAAAGTATGAACCTGTTGTATTTACTTTAAGAGCAAACGTTTCTTCTATTTGATTATAATGTCTTGAAAGCAAAGAATTTGTAATTTCAGGTAATAATTCACCTTTTTCATCAAAGCACATTACACTAAACTCACATCTTTCCCCTTGCCCTGTTATCACATTATTTTCCTTTTTTAGACTTATATTCTTTCCGAAGGCAAAATGCTGTGATAAGTCATTTCTCTTATTTCCGATAATTTCATCACTTATAATAATTATATCGGATGTCGGTGCTACGATACGCCTTCTAAGAATCACATTCAAATCTATATACCCACAGTGAAAGCCTTCAAATAACAGCCGGTTTTCCTTAAAAACAAAAGTGTTTCCCATGGAAGGAGGTAAACTTTTGTAAATCCATGAATCCATGCATTCTGCATATTCACTGTTATTTATAATTGGCACATTGTGGGCCTGACTACCTTTAAGTCTGTATCTTTCCTCTACATCTTTATATGTAAAACGTCCACTGTCCCTAAGTATTTCCTCACCTTCAAACCAAAATTCCATATGAAGTTTGTCCTGATGTCCGTGCCCTCCGCCAAGGCTTCCATTTCTAAAATAAATAAAGTCCGAATTCTCCTTATATGAGTCTCTCCATATTGCTTCACCGCTTTCATTGCATACTATAAGACCTCCGGAGAGTCTTTTATTTTCTAATTTTTCATAGAATACTATTCCCTCAGTCCCAAAAAGCCATGCACTTTCAAAGTCAAGCTCATTATAGCCTGCAAATTTAAGCGAACTGTCTTTAAATAATAATGCACCCCGACTTAACAGATCTCTTACATCGGTATCATCCGAATCTCCGGTCAAGATTTGATGATGATTTGGATAAGTATGATATAAAGTAGCAAAGGCCATATTTTTTATAATATTTTTTTCATCTTCAGAAAAAACTTCATCATTATAAAGCTTAGCCACTCTTAAAACTTCAAAATATGTATCCAGTACTTCATTATGATACATTGTAGATGCTTCCCATTGCATTCCGTCATCATGTATCTGTGTGTGAAGTGCCATCTTCAGAAAATAAATTGCTTTCTTTTTATATTCATCGTTTTTCAGCACATGTGAAAGCACATATAAACCCGCATACTCCATAACACCCCAGTTACTTTTTATGGAAAAGCCCTCTTTAGGATTTGTTGCCAAATGATTTGCATGCACAGATAATGCCAAGAAAAACTTCTCTTTTATTTCATCTGTAATAAGAGGATGAGATGTGAAAAAAGACATTGCCCTTACCCAATAGTCTGCACGAAGACCTGTCTCAAGTGTTCTCCAAACTTTTGAGTCTGTATTTTCAATATCTATATTTTCATTTATCCAATCAAGCAGCTGATTTATAAAAGTCTTTACATATATATCATCTTGTTTAATCCAAAACGACTGTCCCAGACATATAAAGTACCTGTGTCTGTTTAACTGAAAAATAAATTCTTCATCTTCATTAAAGCAATAATTCCACTTTATTTTCTTGCCAAAATTTACCGGTTCATTTGTGGCTTCCATATCCCAGGGTAATCTGAAAAGAAATGTATTCTCTGTCAACTCATCTGCGGTTTGAAGAATAATATCCCTCATCTCTTTGCAGTTTCTATTACAAAAGTCCGCAATTTTTATATACTCTTCCTTTTTGAATGCAAAATGTTCTCTAAAATCATCCCACAACAAATCTATATTATTCATAGTTCACTGTTCCAGTTCTTATAAAAACCGTCATTTTGACGCTTCAGCCATTTAACAACTTCTTCCTCCATCGTTTTAGCAAGCTGCTTATTCTCTTCATTATCTAAATCAAGAGTATTTTTTTGCTGAGGATCATTTTGTATATCATAAAGATATCTTTTAGGATTACATATAACATCATAACCCAGCTCCATAACGTAGGTGTATTTTCTTGTTCTAACCCCACGCCACCCATAATCGGCAGGATTCTTACCCATCTTTTTAAACTTTTCCACAAAATCGGCTCTACCCGGGCATGCCATAATAAAGCTTACCCTATCCGAATCCTCATCACCTTTAATAAATTTGGAACAGTCCTCTCCTTCAACCGTATCAGGTATAGAGCAACCCAAAAGGCCCAAAACTGTTGGCATCATATCTTGACTTCCAATACAGGTGGAACATCTTTTATTCTTGTTTCCCGGTACATGTACTACAAAAGGAATTTTTATTGACTCCTCATACCAAACATGCTTGCCCATAAGCCCATGTGATCCCATCATATCTCCATGATCCGCCGACAAGATAACAAGAGTATCTTCGTACAGATTATTTTCTTTCAGATAGTCAATCAACCTTCCAAACTGCTTGTCAAGACCGGTTACAGCCGCATAATACTGCTTTGTGGTAAGTCTTAGTTCTTCCTCACTCATTGCGGCATTTTCACCGGTATGATGATGAATATTTTCAAAGATAACATTTTCCTTTAACTCCACATCATCATACAGCTTTAAATATTCATCCGGAACTTCACTGTATACGCTATGTGGCGGATTCCAAGATATATACATGCCAAAAGGCTTTGATTTGTCCCGTATTTTAGACAGATATTCTATTGCCTTATCAGTTTCGTGCTCAGGTGACCATTTGTTTACCTTAATCATCTCATCACTGTCATGCCAATAATGTGGTGATAAATGCATATCGTAAGTACCGTATGAGTACCAATAGTCAAACCCATGCCTTCTTACTCCCGGCGGAGTATATGCATCCCAATCTCTTGCACCTGACTTTGGAAATTCACAAAAATTTTGCTCAGGTTCATCTAAATGCCATTTACCTATATATGCGGTTTCATAACCGGCTTTTTTCAGTACCTGACCTACACAAATCTCTTCATCTTTTAATCTTAAAGATAATCCTTTTTTACAGTTTGTAAAAAATCCTGATGACAGTGGGTATTTTCCGGTCATAAGGCTGGCTCTATGAGGAGAGCAAACCGGAAAGGTGCTGAAAGTATGGTCACAATAGGTTGACTCTTTGCAAAACTTATCCATATTCGGAGTTTTAACCGGATCTTCCTTTGCATATCCTATAGCTCCGGCTCTCCATTGATCTGCAAAAACAAACAATAAATTCATATTGTGCTTCCTTCCTATCCCTTTACACCTCCGGTTATTCCACCGATAATCTTCTTTGAAAGTCCGATATAAAGTATAAATGTCGGAATAAATACAATTATTACAGAAGCAAACAGACCTGACCAGTCACCGCTGTATTTCATTCCGTTTATCATCGAGAATAATCCAAGCGCTACAGGTCTTAGTTTCTCTGAATTTACAAATAAAAGTGAAAGGAAATATTCATTCCATATTGCTATGAAATTAAAAATTGTTACCGTTACAACTCCTCCTTGAGCCAGTGGAAATACAATCATCCAAAAGGCCTTTATCGGATGACATCCGTCTATAGCCGCCGCCTCTTCATATGCACTTGAAATATTGGCAAAGTATGCCATAAGGAATGTAGTTGTATAAGGTACTTTTATAGCTACAAATAAAACTATAAGTACAATTCTGTTTGAAAAAGCATTACCAAGTAACCCTGCTCCCGCCACCAATGTATACAAAGGTATTATTACCATTATAAGAGGGACACCCATAGTTCCTGCCAGAGCCGAGGTGAGAAATTTTCTTCCCTTAAATTCAAATCTTTGTAAAACATAAGCATATGGAGCACATACCAAAATAATAAATACACAGGATAAAACCGCATAAATGAGTGAGTTTACAAAAAACACGGAAACATTTGATGATACCCATGCTTTAACATAATTCTCAAAATGAAGTCCTGTTTTAAATCCTAAAATATCTCCTGAAAATATATCTGCAGTAGTAGACAAACTTGCAGCAACTACCCAGCCTAAAAGTACCGCAGTAAAAGCCACCCAAAGTATCAGTATTATATATCCGGGTAACAGTTTAATCTCTTTTGACAAGTTAAAAGGTGCGGATTTTTCTTTGTTTTTCAGCATTTTCATAATCTAACCTTTCATAAAATGTTAATTAAAATTCCAAATCATCATCTTTAAGAACTCTATTGGCAACTCTAAATATAATTATTACCAAAGCGCAAAGAATTATACCTATTGCCGCACCTGCACCCGCATCACGAGAAATCATATCTGCGGTTTCAGCACCGAATACTTTGGTATACATATATACCATAGGTACTACTGTAGATGTATCTGCAGTTAAAGGTGAGAATAGCTGTGACCATATAAAGAATCCTGCAATACTTATTGACCACATAATAATATTTGTTCTTAAAATTCCTCTTAAAAGAGGCAGTGTTATATGAAAAAACTGTTGGACCTTATTTGCACCGTCTATTCCTGATGCTTCATAGTATTCCTTACTTATTCTTTCAATTCCGCTGATCCATATAAGCATATGATGTCCTATCATTCCGAAGCAGTAAGAAAATAAAAGTGCATAGAATTTATGTTCCGCATCCAGCCACTGTATTTTTGCCAAACTCTCCAAACCGATCATTTTAAAAAATGTTGTAAAAAATCCATAGGATGAGTTAAAGGCATATTGAATCCACATTGTAGCCATAGCTACCGCACTGATTACATTCGGCAAATATATTGCCGCCTGAAAAAATCCCTTTCCTCTTATTCCGCTTGTCAAAATGATAGCTATCAATAATGAGATTGAAAGTGTAACTATACCTCCGATTGTCCATATCTTTGCTATATTAATAAGCGACTGTATAAACAATGGGGCATTAAACAGATCCACGTAATTTCCTAAGCCTCTAAATTCCCATTTGTTTATCGGATCCGTAATTTCCACTATCCTAAAAAAGCTCATAATTACAGTTCTTATTATCGGGTAAATAAATACTCCAAGAAACAATATTGTTCCGGGAATAGTAAATGCCCAAATCATACTTTTATTGCGTTTCATAAATATTTTCCCTTCCGAAACAGGCAAGAGCCAGACTTTTAGCTTATTATCTTAAAGGCAGCAATTTCACCGGTTAAAAAAGGCAGGTCAAATAACGACCTCGTTACCCGCCTGCCCTCTTTTTTCATTTAGACTTTATTTTCCTGCTGCCTTTTTCATATTTTCAACAAATTCAGCACCTGTAATCTTACCTGAGTAAAGCTTAATTAAATTCTCCTTTAATGCCGGTGTAATCTCCGGATTGCTTTCCGCACCACCCATAATCTCTGTGCAGTTATCAAAGTATGGCTTTACATCAGCCAACTGCTCAGGCCATGAATGATTCTGTGAATCTGCAGGAAGGCTTATGCTCTCTTTAGCAAGCTTCTCGTCATATTCACCTCTTGTCATCTTCTCAATAAACCCGAATGCGGCTTCTTTATTCTTACATACTGAAGTAATGGCAAAGCTCTGTCCACCAATCATCATAGCTTCTGTGCCGTTAATTCCGTTATTAACTTCAGGATATCCGAAGAATCCCCATTCAAAATCAGGTCCTGTAATATTTTTAACTTCATTAACAACATATGTTCCTACAGCATACATTGCAACCTTACCTGTAGCAAATTCTGTATTCTGTCCTGTAGGGAATACGTTTGAAGCCACAAGCTCTGAGAAATATCCCTTTGTAGCAAGCTCTGCAAGATCATTAGCTGTTTGTAATACTTCAGGTCTGTCCCATTCATTGTTGTTAATCGTTTCCTTTAAGCCTTGACTTCCTACAAGTCTTCCAAGATGCATACCGAAAGCCTGTGGTACATATGCATCATCAGTAGTAATCGGAGTTATTCCCGCATCTTTAAGCTTTTGACATGTAGCAAGGAATTCATCCCAGTTTGTAGGTACCTTATCAATACCTGCTTCCTTGAAAAGCTTTTTATTGTAAAAATAAGCATTTGCCTTAAACTGATATGGAATCTCCTTAAGTACACCTTCATTATAGCTTCTGAAAAGACTCATCATTGTAGGGTTGGAACGAGACTCATAATCACTTTCTTTAACCAAATCCTCAAGACTTATAATACGATCACCGTAATTGCTCTTGTTTCCTTGTCCGTCAAAGAAGTCAACCTGCTGTTTTGCATCAAGTGCCGGAATCAAACCTTCTTTAATTCCTTTACGTCCCTTAAACTCTACTTCAATTTCCACACCGGTTTCTTTTTCATAAGCTTTTATGGCCTCGGCAATAACAATTCCCTGTGGCTCTGTAGCTTCCCAGTTTGACCAGTATACGAGCTTCACTCCGCTGTAATCAGGATTTTTAGCTGTATCATCCTTTGATTCACCGCTTGTACCCTCGCTTGATGCTTGAGCGACTGTAGTACTTTCCTTTGCTGTATTATTAGCGCATCCTGCCAATGCTGACATAATCATTGCACCGGAAATTACTGCAACTCCAACTTTTTGTAAAAACTTTCTCTTCATATAATCCTCCTTGAATATATATATTCACATATAAATTTTACATATTTTATTAAACTGTATTCCGGTTCGGAAAACAGTAAAAATAGTTCCAAAACAATCAATCTGCACAGAGATCTGCATTATTTTCAAGAGCGATATCAATCCTGCATGGTATAACATCAGGTACAGACATATTTTTTATTAAGCAGTCCACCATAATCTTAAAAGCCATATATCCTTTATCATAAGGATTTTGATCTATAACCGCCGACATTCTCTTCTTTTTTAAAAATTCCAAGGTTTCTTCATTCAAATCTGTTCCTATTATAGCAACTTTTTTATTATTACCATGTTTTTCAACTGCTTCAACAAATGCCCTGTTATCATGGGAAGTAAGAGCATATATAAGACATATATCACTATACTTACCAAGTGCCTCACATGCATTTTTATATAGTTCTCCTCTATGATCCATATTCCTCGTGTATCCTGTCACAAGTTCTATTATCAACTCCGGTTTGTTTTCTTTTATATAACTACAAAAGCTCTCCAAACGTCCCTCATGTATCTTTGAATCTTTGCGTCCACAAGAAACAAGTATTCTTCCCTTATCCGGAGTAATAAGTGCCGCAAGCTCAGCCGCCACTTTACCCACCTGTATTTCTCTGGGTGGAATGCTGATGAGGCCTTCAGGAATTTCGATGTGATCGTCTATAACCAACACCCTCATATCCTTTGCCAACATTCTCTGAAACTGCATGAGTACTTCCGATGCTCTTGTAAAAGAAATTGTTATAACACCGCCATATTCATTAGGCCCCTTATCAGCAATCTCTTTAAGCTGTGCAAGTTGCTCTTCTTCGTTATCACATACAAAAGGACTTATTTCTATGTTTAGCCCTTTAAGCTCCTGTGCACCTTTGTTGATACCAAGCCATAAATAATCAAAGTAAATTTTTTTCTCCCATTTATCCTTTGGCAACACTACAGCAACTTTACTGGTTTTTCTCTTAATGGAGGCGGCGGCATAATTTTCCACATACCCCATTTCATTCGCTGTTTCCAAAATCTTAGAGCGAAGTTCACTACTTATCCCTTCTTTTCCTCTAAGTGCTCTGTGAACCGAAACAGCCGATATACCAAGTTCTTTTGATATATCCTTTATGGTTACCTTGCCTGAAGCTTTTTTCATAAATAATCTATCTCCAATCTTTTAAAATCAAAGCCGGATATTAAGTCGAATTATCGTTTGCGTAACCGTTTACTTATGTGGTAAGTATATACCTAAATTGCTTTGCTGTCAATATTTTTATTTATATTGTATAAAATTAATCCAATCAAAAAAGCTGTCGTTTCACGATCTTTCAATCATTAAAACGACAGCCGTTTTCAATCATTTTTGTCTTAGACTTTCCACTATATCAATGATTTTGTCATAGCAGGCATCAAAAAATATCTTATATGCTTCACAAAAATAATTATTGTATAGTCCTGTATCCGGATCTAAATCTCTATTGCGCTGACATCCTCCTTTGCATACTCTGTAATATTTACATTCCATGCATCCGCTATCCAGCTTTAACGATCTTTCTATAAAGCATATTTCAGACCTTTTTTCGTCTATCTCACTTAAATTGTTTTCATTGAAATTTCCAAGGCGATATTCATCCATAGCATAGAAATCACATGGATAAACACTTCCGTCAGCTTCCACTACCGTTTGAATTCCACATACTCCACGCTGCTCACAGGATTCCGCCATATACCCTCCGGCAAGATTTATATAATTTATAAACTGCCTGTTATAGGGATCTTTTCCATTTTTATAATCTTTATACCATAGATCAAATAATTCAATTAAAAACTTCCCGTAAACTTTTGGAGTTAAAGAATAGGGCTTATCTCCACGCACTTCATTTATCGGGTCAAGACAGGCTATATATTGTTGGTATTTCCATCCCTGTTTATTATAAAACCTGTAAATATCTGAAATATCCTTTGCAACCTTAGATGTAACTACGGTAAGAATATTATAATCCACCTTATGCTTATCAAGCAGTTTTGCCGAATTTATTATTCTGTCAAAAGTATTGTCTCCGTTTTTTGAATGTCTATAAGAATCGTGTATTTCTTTTGTACCGTCTACCGACAATCCTATTAAAAAATTGTTTTCCTTAAAAAAAGAACACCATTCATCCGTCAGTATAAAACCATTGGTTTGAACGGCGTTACTTACTTCTATATTATTTTTATTGTACTGTTTTTGGTATGCCAATGCCTTTTTGAAAAAATCAATACCACATAAGGTCGGCTCACCTCCCTGGAAAGCATAATGTATACTCCCCTCCGCCCTAAGCATGGTTTTTCTGATTGTGTTTTTCAAAGTCTTTTCAGACATAAATCCATAGGAATTTTGCAAACGCTTACTTGCCTCATCACAGTAAAAACAATATTCACAGGACATATTGCAAAGACCTGATGCAGGCTTAATTAAAACAGTTATTGGGGGCATGTGGTCTCCTTTTTGTTGGTGTGAGTTCTAGGTCAAACTCTTTTGCAAGTAATTCATCAACTTCATCTGCAGAATATATTTTTCCTGCTTTTATAGAAGCATATCCTTTCTTCAGTTCCGTATCGAGTTGCTCTCTAGTCATTGTAGCAACAGATAACAGTATAGATTTATCTGTCATAGTAGCACCTCCATTTTCTCATAAAACTATTATAATAATTATTTCTCTACCACAACATAACTTCCGGTTTTATAATGTATATTTGACTTTTCATACCTAAAACCCTCATCCTTAAAGGCATTCAATAAAGTATGCATAAAAAATCCATGTGTTATGACTATAGCGTCTTCCCCATCCCTACAAAGTATATTTACAAAATTTTTTGCACGTTTTTTTGTAATCAATCTTCCTTCAATCTGTCTTCCAATGTTAAAAAGCCACTGAATCCGTCCTGCAAAGTTCCAAAACCACAGAGGTAATTTAATTTTTGAATCAAAAGCGGACCTTAAAGGCACTTCATCTATCAGCTCAGTTTGTCTAAGGTGGGTTTGTCCAAATATACTTATAGCAGTCTCTCTACTTCTTGACAATGTACTTATATAAATATTTTGATAATTAAAATGCGGGAAATTTTGCTCAGGGTGTTCGACAAAAGCCCTATCGTATTCTTTGCAAGCATTATCAAATTCGTCTGAGGTATACCATTTTTTCCATATATATTTTACTTTTGAATGACGCATAATAATTACTTTCATGGTACCTCACAAATAAGTTATAAATACATTATTATTTAATAGCTAAATCCGGCAGTTTTAAATATATTATAAATAGCTTTAGTTTATCACATCTACACCAGTATACTTATGATATCAATAAAACCTAATATAATGCAGGCTGATCCGCTACAGAATATAAAATTATTATATACTCTTTTTTGATGAAAGTATGTAATTTTACCTCCTGAAATTCAGGTATTTTATAACTTCCAATTTTAATACCTGTACTACTATACACCTCTTTTTTTAAAGCTGAATATATGTCTAATACCGGATTTTTATTCGATGCTTGTCAATCCGAGTATATAAAGACTATAAATTTTCCGGCATTCTTTTAGATTACTTTAGACTGTATCGATTGGAAAACCTTGCTTAAATCTGTTTTCTATCAATTTAATAGCCTTTTCAATATATGATACCAAATTATTTAACTTTTTATCATCATGGCCATAGTATTCCGATATCGGGTATGGCGGATCCAACTCATACATTTCCATTATTTTATATTTATTCATTACTTCATCAAGCCATTGTTTCATTTCTTTAGACTTGTAAATTTTAGAATCTTCATCTTCTAAATTTTTATAATAAAGTGATGGATAATCATTATTAAGACCCCATGTACCTTTACCATTTTTATAGGCACTTCCATTAAAATATTTCGGTACAGGCATTAAATTCGAAAAAGAATACATTAAATCAAAAAATCTGTCAAACAATGCTTTCAAATCACCATAACCATAAAATATGTATTTTAAATTTAAAAGAATCAATGCAAGCTCATCATTTTTTGATCTGCCTTTTTTATAAATTCCTAATTCCATTTCCCTTGAACGGCAGAAATCTAAAAAAGGAGTAAAAGCATTAAATATAGTATCTGCTGATTCCGGTATATCATTTCCATAATAATGCCTATACAACTTTCGAACCGTTTCACATGAGTCGATTTCAGTGCTTGGATAAATTCTATATAAAATAGCCGCTCTAATGCCACTCTCTCCACTCAAATCCGGATTTATTATAGGAATCAAATTTGTAAGTTTATTATACCTCATATCTAATATGCCAAACTTCTTTACAAATAACGCAGCAACTTCATCTGCAGAATATACTCTCCCTGTTTTGTTGTAATCATCATATTTCCTAAGCTCTGCATCAAGTTGTTCTTTAGTCATTGCAGCAAAAGATAACGGTATAGATTTATCTGCCATGGTAGCACCTCCTTCTTCTCGTATGCACTATTCTTAAATTTATCAATTTCTTTAAGATTATTCAGTATCGTCATTTATTTTCATAACAACACCTCCGTATATCGTTTTAAAACTTGCTCCATATTCATCTTAATAGCATATTTCAACAGTTTTAATAATTTTTTCTCCTTACTTGCAAAGTAAGATTTTATTGACTCGCTAAATACTTGTGCATCTATTCTGTCCTTATCTTTGATAATATCAAGCATAGTTCTTTCTTTGTCATACACTGATATTTCTCTGCCAAAAGGACCGGTTATAGTTATTTTCCCAATATCATAATAATCTATTTTTACATACTTAAAAATAATATTATCTCTTGCCGACTTAACTCTGCTGACATTATCTCCCACCTTTACAGTCATCAGATATACGAGTGGCATTCGTGTTGATAATCCTTGTAAATACGCCGCTGTTTCGTGAGAAAAAATACCTTTGGGTATTCTATATGAGAAATAAAGATACTCATCGATACTCTCACCCGGAAGTGAATAGAGTCCATTTGCTATTTTTTCAAGTTCTTCTTTTATGATTAATTTTTTTAGTATATCTTTATGAATACCAAA
>CAKAQP010000064.1 GCA_916720285.1 uncultured Lachnoanaerobaculum sp.
CATCTTCTTCTTCTTCATCATCATCGTCTTCTTCCGAATCTTCTATATCAAGTTCTTCAAACTCATCGTCTTCAATAACTTCTTTCTTTTTGAATTTGATTCCGCCGTTTTCTATAACTTTTTTCACAAGACATATCAGTAATAATAAAACGAATGATGCCGCACTTATTATTGCACCTTCAATTATACCCGAACTAACATATTTAAATTCTATTTCATGCTGTCCTTTTTCAAGTTTTAAGCCGATAAAGGCATCCAGGATTTTTATCTTTTCAGCTTTCTTTCCGTCTACATAAACACTCCATCCTTCATCGTATGGAATAGAAGTAAACAATGTGGTATTTTCAACCGCATGAACATTTCCTGACAGGTATGAATCTGAAATCTTACTGAGATATAAAGGATTTTTATTTAAGATATAATACAATTTCTTTAGTGAATCATAATTGACTCTATATACCCTTGCATCAATAGATTCATCCTTATCATCTGTACTTACAAATCTTCCGTTTTTCTCTCCCTCAAGAGTTCCAAGCTCCAATATATAATGTCTCTTCAGATTCTTAAATGACTTTTTGACGTCTCCGTCTCCATAACTGAATTCCACTTCATCAATAGACGGATTTGTAACATAGGCATAGTATTCACCGTCTATATCGGTCTGAAAGTTTACCGAAGTGGACTCCTTTATAGTCTCTATTTGCTCAAATATATCGGGTAAACCGTAAACAGCCGCCAAATCATTTTGCACATCTATAGGGTCTCCGAGATTCAAGTTCCAATCATCTGTAAACCTTTCATCAACCATATATCCAAGAGGCAGAGTATAGGGATTTTCATATAAATAACTGTTTCCGGATATATCCACGTAAGAAATATTTGTATTTCTTGACTCACCGGTATATATTGCATATCTTACCGCAAAAAGCATATCTAAAAGAGGAGTCTCCCCTGTTATTGAATATGCATTTGTAGATGCTTCATTTCCAAGTTTTTCAAATAATTCGGTAAGTGAAGCGTTTGCCGTAGATGAAAAAATAGATACCGATTTAAAATTTAACCATGCACCGTCATCCTTTGTCTTTCTGTCCACCTTATCAATACGATAAAAATCATCCATCGGTAATTTCTTAAGTAAGGCTCTTACATCAGCATTATCGTTTATATAATTGCTTCTGTTTATTGTTGTCACACTTGTAACCGACATATTAACACTTGATTCAATTACCACTATTGCAAGAGTAATCAAAAATAAATATGTTTTTGATATTCTCTTTGCCATATGCAAATACATTAACATTGCATAAATACTTATAAAAATCATTGCTCCGTAAAATACTGCAAAATGGAAATCCTCATTATTTACTATCTTTTGTGCAAGCAAAATATATATCATGCTCATTCCGAATGCCAAACCCAAATCTTTGGTTGTATTCGCACTGAAATTATCATAAGCCTTTGCACAAATAAAAAGTACAAGAAATATATAGATAAAACTCTGCCTTGCAGGTAATGAGTTCGGATAATGGAGTCCGTGCCATATATAATTCAATACATTTATTGAAAAACCTGCAAGAAAAAATACAAGCAATGAAATATAAACCGCTTTTTCTTTTTTTGAAATCTTTCTGTTGAGTATATACAGAACAACAAATAAAAATATTCCGACACCACAGAATATATTCGGCCAATGATCAAGTCCGATTTCAACTTTTACATTGCCCATATGTCTGGCAATCATATCGAAAATAGAAAAATATGAATTAAATGTACTTGGAAAATCAAAGTCTCCCGAGGCTGTAAGCTTAAGCGCATATATTTCAGGCAATAAAACAAGTGCACTCAATCCTCCTGCAAGCAATGAATAAACAGCAAATCTAAATGAAGCAATTGTAAATTTTCTCCAATTGTTTTTACTGTCCATTACATTAAGAGAAATGAAGTATATTACCATAAATAGACAAATCATTATGGAAATATAATAATTTGACAGTATACATAGTCCAAGTATAAGTGTATACAGTAAACCTTTTCCTGTTTTTACAAGTCTTTCAATACCCAGACATACTATCGGGAAAAGTATAATACAATCCAGCCACATAATATTCCAGCTATATGCTGCCATATATCCTGAAAGTGCATAGAATATACCGAAGAATAATATACCTGCCTTATTCCCTGAAGTATGTTTTGATAAATAATATGTAAATGAAAGTCCGGAAAGCCCTATTTTTGCTACTATCATATATGTCATAAACTCTATCACATATTTTTGCGGACATAGAATAATCAGCCAATTTAGAGGACTGGCAAGATAGTAGGCATAAAGTGCCGAGAAATTTATTCCCATACCAAGGTCCCAGCTGTAAAGAAGCGAACCGCCATTACTCAGCTTATATTTAAACTCTGAAAAAAACGGAGCATACTGATGATACATATCAGTTCTCAAAAAGCTCTCATCACCAAATGGGAATATTCCTCTTTGTATGAATATTAATATCATTATAAAAACCGGTACTATAAAAGATAAAGTAAATATTGCCCTTTTATCCATTATAATTTCATCTCTCTGATCCAAATTTAAATCGTTCATTTTTCTCCTCCGTCTTCTCACTAATTATAGTAGAGGAATTTTTTTTTATCAATCTAATTCATAAGATTTATATACAATAGTAAAAAAAAATGCTATACTTCTACCTAAAAGTTGTTAGGAGATATATGAAAAAGAAAATTTTATTATCCATTTTAGCTTTCGCAGTATTGCTTACAGCGATTGCAGTCATATTTTCAAATATAAAAAACAAAAATAAAGAACCTGAAACCACTCTTGAAACTACCACTACTCAAGAAGAAACTACAACCGAGCCGCCCACAAAGGCTTATGAGACGGATGAAAACTATACAAGGAAAATTGATTTTGATTCGTTAAAGGCTACAAATCCGGATGTAATCGCATGGGTATATATTCCCGGAACTGTAATTGATTATCCTATATTATGGAAAGAGTATGATATAGAATATTATTTACACCATGATATAAACCATAAGGAATCATATTATTCCGTATACATGGACGGCTACAGTAATTCGGATTTTTCAACTCTGAATAATATTATCTACGGTCATCATATGAAAGACGGTAAAATGTTTACCGATATCACTAAGTTCAAAAATGAAGATTTTTTTAAAGAACATAGAATGATATATATTTATACTCCGAATAAAACTTATAGATTAAAGACTATTGCCGCTCTTTATACCGATTCGGCACCTGAAAGAAGACAGACATATTTTGACGATATGGATTATTTCCACAACTATGTGGACAGGATGACAGAAAAATGTACCTTCAGAGAGATTCCTGAAAAGGGTGTAAATAAGATTTGGTCTTTTATAACCTGTTCATATGAGGGTGATGATACAAGAACTGTTTTATATGCATATGAATTGGATGATAATGATGAACCTGCACAATATGATTTATCAACTATTGATTTTGGAGAGGATCACAGGTAAAATAGATACTGTTTTTTGTATTATAACCTCAGGTTATAACAATTATATTATATAATAAATTGACATTTAGCATAATGGTGCTATAGTAAATTGATAACCAATATAATTCTATTATTACTACTTTTAATATTGGGAGGTAAAATGAGACGAGTATTTTCACTTATTGTAGATAATTCTGCAGGTGTTTTAAGTCGTGTGTCAGGTCTGTTCTCAAGGAGAGGATATAATATCGACTCTCTCACTGTTGGAGAGACAGCCGACCCGCGCTTTTCAAGAATGACAGTTGTTTCTATCGGAGACGAGGATACACTTGATCAAATAGTTAAACAGCTGAGAAAACTTGAAGATGTAAGAGATATCAAGGTTTTAGAGGAAGGCAAAAGTGTTTTCCGTGAAATTATAATGATAAAGGTAAAAGCCGATGCTTCACAGAGACAGGATATCGCAGCTCTTTGTGATATTTTCAGAGCTACCATTGTAGATGTGGCTAAGGATTGTTTGACAGTTATGCTTACAGGTGATAATTCAAAACTTGAAGCACTTTCAAATCTTCTTTCCGATTATGAAGTTTTGGAACTTGCCAGGACAGGACTCACTGCTCTTTCAAGAGGAAGTGATGATGTAGTTGTTTTCAACTAGTTTTTATTTTGATGGTTCCCCAGCCTAAATGGGTTAAAATAGAAGTTACTTAGGAGGTATTTATATGTCTAAAATTTATTATCAAGAGGATTGTAATCTTTCAATGCTTGAGGGTAAAACTATCGCAATCATCGGTTACGGTAGCCAGGGACATGCACATGCATTGAACTTAAAGGAAAGCGGATGCAATGTAATTGTCGGCCTTTATGAAGGAAGTAAGTCATGGGCAAAGGCAGAAGCACAGGGACTTAAAGTTTACACAGCTGCAGAGGCTACAAAGAAAGCAGATATTATAATGATTCTTATAAACGATGAGCTTCAAGCTGATTTATATAAGAATGATATCGAGCCGAACCTTGAAGCAGGAAATATGCTTATGTTCGCTCACGGTTTCAATGTTCACTTCGGTTGTATCAAAGCACCTAAAGATGTGGATGTTGCAATGATTGCTCCTAAGGCTCCGGGACATACTGTTCGTTCAGAGTATCTTGAGGGCAAGGGAACACCTTGTCTTGTAGCTGTAGAGCAGGATGCTACAGGTAAGGCTCTTGAGCTTGCACTTGCTTACGGTGCAGGTATCGGTGGTGCCAGAGCAGGTCTTCTTGAGACAACATTCCGTACAGAGACTGAGACTGACCTTTTCGGTGAGCAGGCTGTTCTTTGCGGCGGTGTTTGTGCACTTATGCAGGCAGGTTTTGAGACTCTTTGTGAGGCAGGATATGACCCAAGAAATGCATACTTTGAGTGTATCCATGAGATGAAGCTTATCGTAGATCTTATCTATCAGTCAGGATTTGAGGGAATGAGATATTCTATCTCAAACACAGCAGAATACGGTGACTATATCACAGGACCTAAGATTATTACAGAGGATACAAAGAAGGCTATGAAGCAGATTCTTACAGATATCCAGGACGGTACATTTGCTAAGGACTTCTTACTTGATATGTCTAATGCAGGTCGTCAGGTTCATTTCAAGGCTATGAGAAAGCTTGCAGCTGAGCATCCTTCAGAGAAGGTAGGTGCAGAGATCAGAAAGCTCTACAGCTGGAACAATGATGATGAGAAGCTTATCAACAACTAATTATTATAAAGTTTTAGCCACTGCTGATGCAGTGGCTGTTTTTTATTCTATTCTCCTTGTAAAGGTATAAAAGTTCTGCTGTCTTCGGTTTTTCCGGTCTTTATGGCGCTCTCATATTCAGCCTTTGCCTCTTTAATAAAGATATCCTGTGAGTTTTTCTTTGCACTTCCACCTCTTTGCACTTTTTCGTATCTTCCGCCAGGTAAAAGGATGGAGGCCTTTACATTATCCTCAAGTTCCACATCCAAGTAATGCTTTATACTCTTTATTATATCCTCATCAGATACCGGGAATACAATCTCAACTCTCTTTTCAAGATTTCTGTTCATCCAGTCGGCGCTTCCAAGAAAGATCTCTTCATCATTATCTATTCTAAAGTCAAATATTCTGGCATGTTCAAGGAATGTTCCTACAATAGATCTAACTGTAATATTTTCAGAGACTCCTTTTATTCCTACCTTAAGGCAGCATATACCTCTGACAATCAAATCTATCTTTACACCTGCACAGCTTGCCGAATACAGTGCGCATATAATATCCTTATCTGAAAGCGAGTTCATCTTTGCTATGATTCTTACCTCGGATCCTCTCCCGGCCGCCTCTTCACATTGGCTTATCTTCTTTAAGAATATATCCTTCATCCAAAGCGGTGCAACCACATATCTTTTCCAAAACGGAGGTTCTGAATATCCGCTTAACATATTAAAGACTGCCGTAGCATCCTCACCATAGCTTTCTCTTGCTGTAAACATGCCAAGGTCTGTATAAAGTTTTGCAGTAGAATCATTATAGTTTCCGGTACCAAGATGCACATATCTTCTGATACCGTCTTCTTCTCTTCTCACTACAAGAGTTATCTTTGAGTGCGTCTTTAATCCTACAAGTCCATAGATTACATGACAACCTGCTTTTTCAAGCATCCTTGCCCAGTTGATATTATTCTCCTCATCAAATCTTGCCTTAAGCTCCACCAAAACTGTAACCTGCTTACCGTTATCGGCAGCATTTGCAAGCGCCTTAATAATAGGCGAGTTTCCACTGACTCTGTATAAAGTCTGCTTTATAGCAAGAACATTTTTATCTGCCGCCGCCTTTGAAACAAAATCTATTACCGGATCAAAGCTCTCATATGGATGTGAAAGCAAAATATCCTTCTTTTTTATCTCCTCAAATATATCCTCACAGTCTATAAACCTTTGGTTCATTACAGGAACATGCTTTTTATCCTTTAGCCTCTCAAAACCTTCAAGAGAATATATTTTCATCAGAACTGTCAAATCCAGAGGTCCGTTTATCTTAAATATATCCTCTTCATCAACATTCAGCTCACTCTTCAGGAAATTTAAAAGGCTTGCATCCATTCTTTCTTCGGCTTCAAGTCTGATAGCCTCTCCCCACTGTCTCTTCTTAAGTTTTTTCTTTATTTCCTCTAACAGATCCGATGCATCATCCTCATCAAGCTTAAACTCCGCATTTCTCATTACTCTGAATGTTGCTGCAGATATTACTTCATAGTTTAAGAAAAGTTTATCAATATTTTTCTCTATGATATCTTCAAGATAAATTATCTTTCTCTCCTCAAACTCTGTAGGGATCTCTACAATTCTTGGTAGTACCGACGGTACCTGCACCATAGCAAAATCAAGATCGGCATCTACATTTCCAAGATACACATCCTTCTTTTTCTTTTTAGAGTTTTCTTCTTTTCTCTTTCTTATAAGGGCTGCAATATTTAAAGTCTTATTTCTGACAAGCGGGAAAGGTCTTGAAGCATCCACTGCCATAGGTGTAAGTACCGGATATACAAATTCATCAAAATATTCATCTATAAATTTCTTTTCATTTGCGTCAAGTTCATCACCATGACTTATTATATGCAGATTTTCCTTCTTTAAAAGCGGAACCAAAGATTTGTTATAAACCTCATACTGCTTTTTAACAAAATAGTGAGTCTCCTTAGTCAGTATACCAAGTTGCTTTTCCGCACTCATTCCCGAAATATCTTTTTTCTTATAATCAGCATCCACCATATCTTTTAATGAAGCAATCCTTACCATAAAGAACTCGTCAAGGTTTGAAGATGTTATACTTAAAAATTTCAATCTTTCAAAAAGTTTAACATCATCATCCTCAGCTTCATTTAAAACTCTGATATTGAACTTCAGCCAGGACAGCTCCCTGTTTGTAAAATATTCTACATTATCAAACTTTTCCATAATAGCCACTCCTTTCTATCAAAAAGTTCTTATCTGCTTCAAAATAAATTCTATTCCGAAGATTTCTCTGAAAAAATCTCTGTGAGAATTAAAGCTTAGTATTTCAAGACTCAAATCACCCATGTAATTCACTTCAAGTTTCAGCTTATTTTCATCTAATTTCAATATAAAATTCTTTATTTTCTGCTTATGAGATCTGTCAAGTGCATTTGCCATTTGCAGTATTGCACTTAATTTTGCAAGCCTGATATCTCTTTTATTATAAATATTTTCTTCATTATCAATATTTGATATTTCAGCCATAAGCATTCTCTCATCATGAGATATACCTATAATCTCTCCTGATGATATGATATTGTAGGTGGCTGTATCACTGTTTTTCATATTTATAAACTTACCGATATTATGAAGTATGGCGGCTATTTGTACCAAAAGCCTGTCTCTTTCCGTTAAGCCGCTGACCTCTTTTATGGCATCAAATATAAGAAGAGCATTCTTTTCCACCGCACCGGTATGTTTACTGTTTCCTCTGTATCTTTTGGCAAGATTTTTTGATGCCGCAATTATATCTTCTTCAAAATTATGACCTACACTTATGATTCCGGTTTTCTTTGCATACTCTGCCGCAATACCGTCTATTAAAAGCGTACCCGGCATCCATATTTCCTTAGCATTAAACAGATCAAAAATTCTTTGAAAAATAAGCACACTCGGCAAAATCATCTTTGCATAATTTTTACTTACACCAAGTATATTCTCTATTTCCTCAACACTCTTTCCGCGTATTCTATCAAACAATTTAATAAATCTCTCATAATCTATTATCATATCTGTGGATTCATGATCCATATATCTGAATACATGCATAAGAGGTTCTCCGATACCGATTATAGTCTTTACCTTTTTATTCTTAAGATAAATCTTCTTAAATGTATTAAGATCGTTATCTATAAGCTCTGTAAGTACATTATGCTTTTTTTCATTGATATTATCAATCTCTTCCACCATCTCTCGAAGTCTTAAAACTCCAAGTGATAAATTTTGTGTGCTCTGTATTGCACCGTTATCGTAAAGAGTAAGCTGCATACTTCCAAATCCGACATCGGCAATAGCGGTACCGCTCTTTATATATTTCTCAAACAGCTCACCTTTTGAATCAATAGACATATAATTGATAAATCTTTGCTCGGAGTTTGATATTATACTTATATCAATCCCAGCTCTTACCTTTATCTGGTCAAGCACCTGCATATTGTTTGAGGCTTCTCTCATGGCGCTGGTCGCATATGCCTTATACGCATCCACCTTATAGCTATGCATTATTTTCTTAAAATCCGATAAAATATCACATAGCTCATCTATCATTTCATAACTGATTTTTCCGAATTTATAGGTATCGCTGCCAAGCGCAATAGTATGCTTGACATAATCAATTCTCTTTATTCCTGATTTACTTGCTATCTCATAAATTCCAAGTTCAAGCTCAAATGAGCCTACATCAATCGCCGCAAAATATTTTATCCCACTCTTTTCCATACGCTCTCCAAGTCTATTGACTCTGTAAATAAGTTATAAATTGTGTTGCACTTCTTCCCGACATACCTCCGTGAGATAATTCCCACATATTGGCTTTTGAAAGTATTTCACTCTCATCCATATCTATATTATTCTTCTTTGCCAAAGAAAGTACAATAGAGTTAAACTCTCTTTTATCCGGTGAACCGTAATAAATTTTTTCACCGAATCTTGCAGATAATGAAAGCTTCTCCTCAACAGTATCTCTTGTATGAAGTTCTTCATCTGTTTCAGTCTTATCTCTGAAACTTTCTCTGATAAGATGTCTTCTGTTGCTTGTAGCATATATCAATACATTCTCAGGTCTTCTTCCAAATCCTCCTTCCAGAATCGCCTTTAAATATTTATATTCAAGCTCAGACTCTTCAAAGCTTAAATCATCCATATATATTATAAACTTGTAATTCCTGTCTTTAAGCTGTTCAAGTATATCGGATAAATATCTGAATTGATGCTTATAGATTTCAATAATCCTAAGCCCTTTATCATAGTACTCATTTACAATAGCTTTTACACTTGAAGATTTTCCGGTTCCGGCATCTCCGTACAATAAACAGTTATTTGCAGGTTTACCGTTTATAAAACTCTCTGTATTGTCTGTAAGTTTTTTCTTTTGAAGATCATAACCGATTATATCATTCAAATAAACATGCTCGACTCTGGTTATCGGTATTATATTTGCGGTCTTTAAATCAGTACCTTCTTCTATACGAAAAGCTTTATTTAAACCAAACTTCCCTACACCATACTCCTTATAAAATTCAGTTATTATATCTTTAAACTCATTGTCTGAGTCCGCCTCAATAAGTTGCTTTGAAAGTCTTAGAATCCTGTCTCTTACTCTGGTGTTTACAAGCTTTGAATCTCTTCCGTTACCTTCATAATGATATATCTCTCTTAACAAATCGCCGTTAATATTAGGTACAAATTGAATCAACTCTCTTAATATTTTAAAATCATGTATTGCAAACGTATTTATACTTCCTGAAGTTTCACCTACAATCTCTGTAGCTTTTGAGTATACATTCTCATTATATGCAAGTGCCAATGCAAGTATATTAGCCCAAAGATTTCCGTGAATACCGTACTCACCGGCAACTTCAAGCATCTTTGATATGGTTTTACTTATATTGGTGCTGTTCTTATCCAAAGCACAAAACATTCTTATTGTGTCTTCAAACTTCAAGTCTCTGTATAATATCAAATCGTCTATCTTTGAATCTTTGCATGCTTTTATACTGTACATATTTCCTCCTTAGGCTACATTAATTATTTGAACAATAGTTTCCCAAAATCTTTAAAAAAGGCACTTTATTTTTAAGTGTTTCAAGCACATTTGAAACATTTGACGAGTTTAGATTCGCCTCAATATCTATAAAAAATCTGTACTCAAATGTTTTCTCGGGTATAGGTCTTGATTCTATTTTTAAAAGATTCAATCCGTTTAAGACAAATATTCCGAGAATATTATACAGCATACCTTTTTCATGTGGAAGTTCCAATATAAGGCTGAGTTTATTTGAGCCTTTCGAAAAAATCTTTTCCTTACTTAATACTACAAATCTTGTTGTATTATTGGAATTTCTGTTAATTCCCATGTCTAAAATATCCAGACCGTAAAGCTTTGCTGAAAGCTCGGAAGCAATTGCCGCTTGCTCGATCTTACCTTCATTTTTTACTTTTTTCGCAGACACGGCAGTGTTTAAAAGACTGATCTGACTCCATTCAGGATGTTCTTTCAAATAAGAAGCACATTGCATTAAAGCCTGGGGATGAGAATATACTCTTTTGATATCAGAAAAGTTTGCCCCCTTTATACCCAAAAGACAGTGACTGATATGTAAATCATATTCCGCTACAATTACTACATCTTTTTTTAAAAGCAAATCGAAAATATCTGTAACAATCCCGGCAGATGAATTCTCAATCGGTACAACACAGTATGACGCTTCACCGTTTAAAACGGAATTTATAGCATCTTCAAAAGTATTTACATTCTCTGTATCTGCATCTGGAAATAATGTCTGTGTTACTATATGTGAATATGCACCTTCCACACCCTGATAAACTATTTTTTTTATATCGGAATCCATATATTCTTTGCATTTAAATCCGCTTGGAATATCGTTAAATTTAATTTCCTCAAGTCTTTGCATAGTACT
>CAKAQP010000065.1 GCA_916720285.1 uncultured Lachnoanaerobaculum sp.
CCAAAATCCGTATTACCGTTTTTGTAGCTGTTTTCCATGATATAGGTCTGTATATCACCCTTTGCATGTACCTTAAACTTACATGCACTAAGATCCGTGGTTCCTCCTCCACAGTCCATTATCAGTGCCTTATAGCTTTCACCGTCTTTTAAGCGATTTTTCTCCCTCATCTTACTTATAAAACTATAAAGTACTGCTGTGCTCTCATCTAAAGTCACCTTTATTTCTAACGAAAGCATTTCTGACAGAATACCAAGCATTTGCTCATACACATGCTTTTGCTTTACGGGTACTGTAATATACACTTCTTTTATACAGCATTTAAAACTGTCTCTGGTAATATCCAGTACATGCCTCAAATATGCTCCTATAATCTCTATTCTTTGTACGTATTTATACCTTCCTTTTGAGTCTGTGAGTTCTTCCTTCCTCTCAAAATCTCCTACCCATCTTTTAATATCATAAAAGACTGAAAAACCTTTATCCGTATAGCTTAGATTGGCATACCACAAAGCTTTTCTTCCAAAAGCGTACTCTATACTATCTTCTTTAACCTCTGTTACTGCCACAACTGTGGGGATCATCATCTCCATAAAGTTTTCTCCACCGACAGATTCGAAAAAAACAGTATGACAGATGGTATTCTCCTTTATGCCTCTTTGCTTCGCCGTGTTTATCTGCCTGTAATAGCTGCTGTCAGCATACATAGCAACAGTTGTATTGGTAGAACCCAAATCTACAGCTATCGGCATGTGTAACTCTATAAGTGGAAGTACTTCAAAGTCCATTATAGGAAGTTTATAGGCTTTATATTTTAGAAGTGATGCATTTGCTTCTTTATCTCCTATATATGTATGATATATAAACTCTGAAGCATCCCTTTCCATAAGATAAAGGCTGTAATCCTTTGTTTCAGTAACAATGCATGAAAGATTAGCCTCTTTTACCAAATATAAAGAATCCTTTTTATCTCCCATTGATACAACATTAAATACGGCACACACCTTTTTATCCCCACTTACAATCAGGGCATTTGTATTTAAGAATTTATCTTTGTACTCAATTTTATAGTCATCTAAAAAGTTTAACGCAGCACCTTCATAAATACTGATTTTCCCGGATATTCGAAGTTCTTCTTTCTCAGGCTCTCTTATACTGAACTTATCAAGGATTTGCTCTATACGCTCTCTTCCACCCGGAATCTCTTTTCTTATCAATTCATCTTCAAAGCTTTGGCAATATGAAAGAATCATCTCTATAAGCTCTTCATTTGTCAGGTTCTTATCAAGTCCCTTTACTATATGCTCCCTACGGCAAACTTCCCTCAGTCTGTATTCACTCATTAACTCAAGCTCGCTTCTTGTATATGTCGCCGCCTGCTCTTCTTTAGTTATATTCCTGTTAAGCTTATAGCCCATAGTATTCCTACCGTCCTGTACATTTATTTTTTAACACTAGCCTAATATATTGCTGTCTCTCCGATTCTCATGCTTTCATCCACTCCTATAATGCCAAAGTGATGTTTCCAAAAAATTTCCGTTTCATAAGATATCGGCAAAAAAAGTTTTTTCAGCATTTCCATCCTCTCCATATCTTCTTTTGTCTTATCGACCCCTGTAAATATAGTAAATTTCCTTAAATTTTCAGAGTGGTTGTAAAGGTTTGCTTTAGGATAAAGCTCTCTCAGTGCCTTTCTAAAAATTGTGATGTAATCTTTACATTCGTATAAATCAAGCAGACAAAAAACAATTCTTTTAGACTTTTCAAAGCCGAGAGAAAACAAGGTCTTTCTTATACTTTTTAGAAACTTTCCCTCTTCTATCTCTTTTAATATATACATTGCCCTAAGCTCCTTTTTATCCGTTCCGCTCCTAAGATCCCATACTGCTATATAATGCATTATTACATCTAAGAATATTTCTCTTACCTTTTCATATCCCTTTACATCCGGAAGGAATACTTCCCCAAGTTCATTGGCAAAACGATATATCGGATTTACCTCCACAATACTGTTTTCAATCATATCGGCATTCAGGAAGTCAAATGTACTTTCAGTATACGGACTTGGATTCTCACTGTTTATAAATCTGAGATCTTCTAAGTTATATCCGCTTTTTTGTGCTTTCAATGCAATTTCCCATATACAGTTCATACGTTGCTCCTGCTAATTAATATCTTTTTCATATTATCTGACATAGGCTTTTCCCCTCTTATCTATCACTATTATAGACTGTAACTGTTTTCTAAAACTCCTATACAGATATATTCATCGAAGCTTATCTGTAGTTGCGAAACGGCATATCTTACCATTGCTTCACAAAGGTTGCTGTCACCGGTTCTTAAGAACCTTAAAACAAGCCCGGGACACTCATCTTTTATCAAAAATTCTCTACTTGAAAAATTGTTCATATCAGGAAGTATTATACTTTCATCTAAAACTTCTCTTCTTACCGGTACTCTTTCGCAGGATTTAAGTGATACATAATCTTCAATATTAAGTTCATCAATAATCCTTTCTATTTCCGCCTCAGTATGTATTTCTTCTCCATTTTTATTTAAAAGTCGTCCAAGCATTCCCTCTTTTCTTTTGTTGCTTATTAATCCGATCGGCAATTCTTCCTTTGTATATCTTATATCAAAGATATTATAGCCTTCTAAATCGGAATAGCTTTCTTCATAGGATTTTACTATAATCTTTTCTTCTTCATGTCTTATTCCTACCATACCTTCCGTCTTTAGTACCAGTCTTAAGATAATCTCCTTATTACTTTGCTTAACCATTTCACGTTCATAGTATAATCCGTCTTTACTTGGACTTAAAAATGTGCTGCTCTTAAATACATTTCTTTCTATGTTCCATATAGGATAAAGTTCTTCTTTTATCATATCAGCATATTTCCCATATACTACTTCAACATCTATCGCACTTTCGGGAATCTCTGAAAGGTCTATATCAAAAAAACGATCCAGGTATACAGTATTAACGGTATTCCACCTAAGTCCGTTATAAGAAAATGTTTCGTAAAGTTTGCCTAATTCTTTTCTGTACCGAAGAGCTTTTTTAGGTTGTACTAAAATTGTGTGTTTTTCACCGTTATTTGTAAAACTTAATCTTATATTTTCTTGTAAAAAAGCCTTGCACATACTGTCGGTTGCGTCAAGGTAAATAGTTTTTATAGATTTTTTGTCCTCCTTGGAATCTCTTTTAATATCTGATCCTTTATCCTCTATTACATCTAAATCGGATATAGGAAAAAACATCCTTAAAAATTTATTTTCATTTTTTGAAAGTAAAAGTATCGCGATTTCATAGCTTTCCTCTTTGCGCTCAAGCTCCTCGTAAACCTTATTGTGCAAAGCCTTATATCTTTCTTCAAATACCTCACTCATCTTATATAGGCCTTCGTATAAAACACTTTTTGCAAGAGCATATTCATCTTTATCTTTTATCTCGGAAAGTCTGTCCTTAACGTATTTTTTTACGTCAAATTCATCTAAATATCCCATACCCTTATAAACTCCTCCAATATCAGTTTGACGAAGACTCCGACTCGCTTGTTTGCTGTGCTGTAGATTCATTAGTTGCTGTAGAAGGTACTGCTTCTTTCTGCTTTATTTCGTCAATCCTTTTTTGTACATCATTAAGCTTTTTATCCATCTGTATTGTATTTATCTCATCATTAAGCTTTACATAAAGTCTTCTTGCATACTCATAATTTTCTCTTGCTGTTTCAAAATCACCCCTTAAAAAGGCTTCATCTCCTGTAATCGCATAGCCGCTTGCAGTATTTTTTTCCTCTTCACTTTCACTGATTTTCTTATCTGCTGTAGAGATTTTCTCCTCGATTTCAGCAAGCCCGGCACTTTCACCTGATTTTTCCAATAAATCCTTTGCTGTATTATAATTTGCTCTTGCTGACAAAAAATCACCTTTACTTAATGCCTCATCTCCCGCACTTAACATATCATTTGCCGATTGAAAGTTTTTTGACTGTTTGTCCGCTTCAGCCTGTTTTCCTTCCTGATCTTTTGCAATAGCTTGATCTACTGCTAAGAGTTTGGCCTCCGCCTTTAACTTTCCCTCTTCATAACCTATCTTTCTTGACTCATTTTTTGCGTCATTGTATCGTTCTCTTGCCCTTTCGTATATTTCAGAGTCAAAAAGTATATCTCCGTTATCCAAACTTAGATTTACGCTTTCATATCCCGAAATAAAATCAAGTTTTCCTTTTACATAAGAAAGTCCGGCATTATCTGCATATGGAATTTCATCCAATACAAGTTTATATAAAGATTTTGCTTCACTATAACTTTCTGTATTGTATTTTTCATCTGCCTCAAGTATTCCTTCAATAACTTGTTCATAGTGATAAAGCAACTCTTTCATATCCTTATCTCTGAGGCCTTCAGCCTTCTTTATTGACTCTTCACATTCTGTATCCGCTTTTTTATAATTTTCCATTTCAATAAATTTAAGCATCTTATCATAATGTGTATCCATATCTTCTTTTAACTCTTTTCTATATCGAGTATAAAAATATATAGCAATAACTGTAGCTAATATTAAAACTACAGCAACAATCGAACCGATTAAAATAAGCTTCCTTCTTCTTTTCTTCTTCGTATCCGACTCAATAAATACTTTATCAATATAAATCCCTGCAATTGTATAATTATCAATATATTTTCTGTTTTTATCGAGTAGTGCAGTTTCCACTTCTCCAAGACATTCGCTCGGATCTTTTCCGCTGTTTTCAAAAATCTTATCAATTTCTCCCTCGGACACATTCTCCCAAATGCCCTTTGTATAGAGAATTAAAATATCTGTATCAAAAAGTTTTATTTTTCCTGATATTACGGGAGAAAAATCCTTCTGGCCCAAGTATGAATATAAATTGCTTCTTTGTTCATGTCTTGATAAGGCATCTTCACTAAGAAGTTCATTTGATACCATCTCACTGCTTAAAGATGTATCAGTACTTTTATAAAAAACTTTATTATTTCTATATAATCTTATTCTTGTATTTCCGGCGTATGCTAAACGCAAATTCTCATAATCGGTTACTGCAACTACTATTGATGCCTTTAGTCTCATGTACTTTTCAGACTTTAACAGTACTTCATTTGCATATTTTAGATACTTATGTATACTTGCCTTTGACATTGACGGTTTTTCCTGAAATTTTGCAATTATACTTTCAACCGCTTCCTTTGCCGACTCGGTATCTGCTATATCTTCGATACCGTCTGCCAATACATAGCAGGCAAAATTATCAAGCTCCGCATAAGCAAAATAATCACTGTTTTTAAGTGCACTGCCCTCTTCTGAAATAAAGTTTGTATTAAATCTGCTGTTTTGCTTACGCATTTTCTCCTCCTACATTCCAATAATTATCAGTCCCAGATTAGCCGTTTCTTTATTTTTACCTTTTATAACTTCTATAATCTCTCTTGCTTTTTCTTTACATGAGTTCTTTTTTACAAGAACTTCTTCCATTTCCCTAACTGAAATACTGTTTTGCACACTTTCAGTTAGCATTACAAGCATATCTTTTTTCTTTAATCTTATATCATTCCTACTTACAAGAGGAGGCATATAATCATCTCTTCCTACAAAATTGTATGCCCTGTTTATATCGGAAATTCTAAGTGCCGCCTCTTTACTTAAAAGCCCTTTACTTACTTTTTCTTTTATAAGCTCCTCCATAATCTGCCCCTTACTAAGGAGTATAAGTTCTTTTCCTCTAAAAATATAAATATTCATATGCCCGACTATGGCGTATTTCAATGTATTTCCATTTAGTACAATACATCCTGCATAAGCCTTCCCCATATCCGGTATATTTAGTACATTTGTATTAGCCAGTTTAAATACCTTTTCAAAGAAGCTGTCCGGACTTTGTGTACTGTCATATTGGTCATATAATTTAGTAAAAGTTCTTACCGTAGTCAGTGCCGCAACTTTTCCTGCATAATCTCTTCCTTCCCCTGCTGTAAGAACCGCCATCATGCCGCCATTTACTCTCTTAATACCATATGCATTTGTCTGAATCTGTCTTTTTCCTATATCAAGTACAGCTTCTACATCAAATATACCGTTTTTCCCTTTTTTTACTTGTATAGATATCCTTAGAATTAAAATTCCAAAAGCAATTATTATGCAAATTACATTTGCCCATAAAGCAATTTCCATATTATTTACCTCATAATTATTTTTACCATGAAAACTGCTTACCACATAAGGCAATATATAAAAACTCACTCTCACCCATGGTAATTACATCATATGTTTCCAAAACCTGAGGTGTATACACAGCCTTGCCATTTAGGTATGTAATTCCTCCTCCTTCTGTACATATCAAAGTTCCTTCAAGGTCTCTTTCATCAAAGGATAAAATAGCATGATTTTCCTGTTTTATTGCATTATCACCTATAATTTGAATATCCATAGCATCTGTTCTTCCAATATAGTTTTTCCCAAATACTACTCTATAATCCTTTCCGTACCTCGGTCCTTTAATGCATACCAACCATGCACACACCGGCTTGGTTTTTATTCTAATCAAGCTTTCTTCAAGTTCAGCATCATCAAAAGATTCCTCAAGCTCTCTTCTTTCAGTCATATCCATATTACAGTATGGGCATATATTCCCATATCTTCTCTTTGAAAACATATGACCGTTTTTGCATCGTATTAAATTCCCCATAGCTCTTACCTTATCTGTAATTTATTCAGTCCAATAAAAATATAGTCGTTTTTTACAAGTCTACTTTGTCCATCTCGTATGTTATAAAGTTTATATTCTAAAAACCTTTTTATCTGTGTTCCGTTTTTACTCTGCATGTCTTCTATATACCAGAGCCCCTCCACATAGTTAAGTACTGCATGAATATCACTTACTGTTCCACCAAAAGCAGTATCGCATAGGTCTATATCTATATCTTCCTCGCTGTTTTTCTTTCCTATTACAACCGAATTTTTCCCTAATATACTCCAACTTCTTATAACTGTATTTTCCTCACTTAAGAGTACAAGTTCTGATAGAAATGTATCTTGTATCTTTTCTCTTTTTAAAGAAAAATCCTTTATCAAAAAATAGATCAAAGAACCTGAAACTAAAAAAGAAAACATATAAAATATATATCCGCCATTCCATGCCCTTCCAAAGATCCCTGTAATTATGGCGCACAATATGGCCATAGTTATACCTAAAATATCAATTAAACATTTTTTATTCATATATCTCTCCCCTACTTTTATTCAAGTAGGGGGTGATTTATTCTCCCTACTCGTCAGCATGGCGGTACTTGTCGCAAGGCGATAATTCCCTGACGCCAACACTATAAAAAAACAAGGCTGCATGACAAGTCATACAGCCTACATTTCTAACGGCTGATTATCTGTTATTCGGCTGCATAACCGCCTTCCACTACCAGACCTGCCATTTTATCTTTTTTCTGTTTTATTACAAGAGTAAAGTTTCCAACACCTTCCTCATCTCCATGCCTCTCTGTATAAGCAACTACAAATGCATTAGGAAATACATATTTTCTTTTTGTAATTCCTGCTACAATCTGCTCTACAGTAACCTTTCTGTAGCAATCTTTGCTCTGTGCAGGAACCATTGACCAAAGTGCCATGTTTTTTGTAGAATCAAAAGGATCTCCATCTACCGCAGTCAGAATCTTTCCTGTGATTTCAATGGTAGCACCGGCATCATTGGTACGTGCATTTGAATCAATCGGAATATCAGTAGATAAAAACACACTGTTTACACATTCCTTTGCCAGTTCAAAACTTTCATTACCCTCAATTTTTACTTTATATGCCATGCTTAAACCCTCCTATTCCTTATTCTCCGGCATATCCGCCTTCTACAGTCACTTTCGCATTATTATCCTTCTTTTGACGGATATGAATGTAAAACTCTCCTGTTCCGTTCACATCATCTGCCCTCTCAGAATACTCTACAACAAAAGCATTTGGAATGACATACTTCCTTACAACAGCTCCTGCCGAAACTACTGTAACCTCCGCCACTCTGTAACAATCTGCATTTTCAGATGGTATTTGAGACCATTTTGCCAACTTTAATACGTCATCACTGTCAGCTCCGACATTGTACAAAACTCGTCCCCATACCTTGACTCCTAAGCCGTAATCTGTCGCCTTTGCATTAGAATCCTTTGGCGACTCAGACAAAAACTCTGCATTTACGATACTTCTCTCGTCAAAGTCCGCTACTTCTGAACCGGTTACTCTGAATCTAATTCCCATTGTGCTACCTCCTATAAAAGTATTATTATAGTAAAACCTCTTAAAATATTATAAAAATATTTTTCGACTAACAAAGTTGCAGGTATATTACTTTATGTAATTTATTCTCCTGCACGGTTTAACGGTACTTCAAGTCTCTTTATGGCATTACCGAAGCTTATTTCTATTGTGCATACACCTGCTGTTTCATCCGCTTCATAGGTAATATCATCACCTGCACCAAGTATAGCGTTTATATTTGACCTCTTTGAAAGCCAAACACTCTTTTGACTTGAAGGATTATTAGAGAAAAACTTACCTATATTCTCTGATTTGAAGTCCCCTGTTGCATGTCTTAAAATTCTTTCAATATAATTAGCTGTCTGTGTTTTATAAATCGGCTCATAGCTTCCACCCGACAGTTTTAAATTTCTTGCTTTGTAAACCATTATATGGCTGATATTTTCTCCATCCAAAACCGCATTCTCAGAAGAAAATACAAATCCGAATCCTCTTTTGTTAATATCATCTTTAACACTATTAGTAAACCCGGTTATCTCTTTAGACATTGTAGTATGCACCTTAAGCGAATTGTTCTTAGCCTCAATATCAAATCTCACTCCCGGTAAATCAGTATCAACATCTTTCTTAAAGTACTCTTTTAAATACTCCGGAGACTGATAACTTGCCACAAATCCGGCCGCCACATAAGCTGCACCTATATATACTCCATCTATCCAGAGTTTCATAATATCTTCTTTTGCCTTAGAAAGTTCTGCTGCCTCGTTTTCATTGATTATCATCTTGCTTTCAAGCTTTACCCCCGACTTATCCTTTGGAATAATGGTAAAGTTAGGCACACATGGAATCAAATATTCTGAATAAGGCTTTCCGCTAAGACCTGAACATCTATCATCAAAAAATCCTACACCGGTCATTGCCATACTGTTAAATGTTGTCTTATCTCCGGTTTCATATGAATAAAAACACTGTACACCATAGTCCTTTAGTGCATCCGCAATCCTTGCCAATGACTCAACGCTTATATTCTCTGATTTTATACTGTCTTTATTACCTTTAAATCTCTCTCTGGTTACATTCATCTTTGATTTTTCATCTAAAGATACACCTGCAACAATTGCATACCATACAGTATTGCTGTAATCATTTTTTTCATTCACTGTATTAAGATATGCACAAAGTTTTGGCACATTTAAACTGTTTGCCATCACTTCATTTTTAACATTTGCAATAAGCAGTGTCGGTTTCATACCTTTTACCTGCTTTGGATACTGCTCAAAAAATGCCCATACACCTAAAATTTTTTCAACCAAAGGTTTTACAACTTTTATAAAATCGTCCTTTGCATTCTTATAAAATTCAAGATATGTATTATAGTTTGCCACTTCTTTTTTGACATCTATCTGACTTTGCATAGTTGAATTTAAAGGACAAAATGTTCTTACTACCAGTTGCTTTACATAGCTGTTACCCTCAGCATTAAGTGCATCATAATCCTCCTCAAGGGCTTCTATCAAGCCGGCATTTGAGTTATCATCTGCAAGAACAAGTCTGCTCTCTTCCACTTTCGGTGCTTCAATTACTGTAAGTTCTCCCTCGGAAGACATTGTTAGAAGCCCTAATGTTAATGCATCATTACTCTTTGACTCTTCTGATTCCCCCAACAAAAGTCTTGTTTTTATATCGGAAATTGCCAACGGAATCATAGCCATCAGGTTTTGATAATTTGCACTTGCCTCTTCAAACATTGAATTAAGCTTATCACCGAGATCAAGCTTATGAGGGTCTCCGTCTTCAAGCTTTGCATACTCTGCATATGTATACTGAAGTTCTTTTCTAACTTGCTTAATATCGTCCATTACCTTTGACGGTGAAATCATCTCTGTAAGCTTTTCAAATTTAAAATCTGCATTTATAATTCCCTGACTTCTTTTTGTCTCCACCAAGGTCATAAGCATTTTCAAAAAATCATTATGTGCATTTAGATGAACTATGCTTAGCATATTCTCCGGAACACCTGCAGGTTTCTCTTTTGAATATACAATTTTCCCCGTTGATGCATTAAAAAAAGAGTATACTGTAGGGTCAAACTTTTCTAAAAACTCATCAAAATCTTTAACCAAAAGTGCTTCATTGATTTCTTTTACTTTATCATCACTTAGACTATCCAACCCTCTTACATCACCTACTAAAGTAAGTAAGTTCAGTTTCTCCGGATTAATCTCTTCAATCAATAAAGTACGATTCGTTTGCCTTATAATACTCTCTGCCATCCTTGCGTCTCCTTTAAAAAATATTAAGTTTTTTACTTGCACCTAATACTGCCTTCTTAAAAATGCACAAAAATACCCCTCATTTTCTCCTATAATATCACATCAAGTGCAAGACTTTATGTCCACATTTTCTAATATTTGCATTTTATATATTTTTCTTCACACTTTTTTTCGTGGTTTAATATTATCATATGAAAACGATATTTTCAATACTAATAATATAAAATTTATTTTCCGGAGTTGAAAATATCCTGACAAAGTCACAAGGTCAAAACACCTTGTATTGTCGGTTGTATAATTAATGTTGGAGTTTGGTATTTGCCAATCTTAACATTTTTTATTACTATAGATAAAAAACTCTAAGTCCCCAGTACATGGCAATTACACATGGAGGAGGTATTCATATGAACTACTTAGCTAAAATTTTAGGCATATATGATGCTTATTATATCTTTAAATTTGATTAAAAAAATATGACCTATATTTGAAAGGAGCCAAGGGTAGATAAATTACCTAAAATATATGGCTTTATAACTTCATCATATATATCCAACAGTACCGGTTCAGTTTCTATTA
>CAKAQP010000066.1 GCA_916720285.1 uncultured Lachnoanaerobaculum sp.
ATACAAGCTCTTTCCCACAGGAGGCAGCGATTTTCATGGTGGAAACAAACCGGGACTTGATATAGGCAAAGGATACGGTGATTTAAAGATTCCGTTTGAACTTTTAGAAAATATATTAACATACAAATCCAACTAGATAAAAAATGCGTATGGGAAAACCCATACGCATAAATTTTATAATTTTGCAGCTGCCGGCTTTTTCTTTGCCTTTGTTACAATATCATCGGCACTCTTATAAATAGATGATTTACCGATACAACCTCTTACACTTGAAAGCGGATATATTGTAGTGTTCTTTCCTATAACGGTTCCCGGATTCAAAATCGATCCGCAACCTACTTCAGCCTCATCACCTACTATAGCTCCAAGCTTTCTGAGTCCTGTCTCAAGCTCTGCATCCTCTAAATGAAGTACAACATCCGACTTATCGCTCTTAAGATTTGATGTAATTGCGGAAGCACCGAGATGCGCCTTATAACCGATGATTGAATCTCCAACATAGCTGAAATGAGGTACCTGTGCTTTGTTAAAAAGTATGGCGTTCTTAAACTCACAAGAGTTTCCTGCCACTGCACCTTCACCTATGATTACATTACCTCTGAAGAATGCACATGAACGAATACTTGCATCTTTTCCGATAATAAGCGGACCTGCAAGCGCAATTGTCGGCATTATCTTTACTGAACGATGAACCCAGATATTCTTTCCGATTTTTAAATACTCCGTATCAGGTAATGTAGCACCGATTTCTTCTATAAAACTTCCAAGTTCCTTAAATACTTCCCAAGGATATGTGTATTTTTCGAAGAGAGACTTTGCTATAGTTTCTTCCAAATCAAAAAGTTTTTTTGTTTTTACATCGATTTTTTTCATTTTCTATCCTTTCATGCCCTTATATTCTTTTGAAACCTCTTCAAATACGGCATTTAAACTATATTGGTTATTAAGTTGCTTCACATTAAGACATCGAATACCTACAAATCTTTCAAGCTTTGTCATATATTCTTCAGATGTAATATCACCGTTTGATACCATCGTAAGTCCCTTTTCCCAGCTGGCAGTCAGTTCCGGATTTAAAAGTTGTGAAATAGAGCAATTTACTACTTCATATACAATTTCACCAAAAAGTGTAGGGGTAATTATTTGAGTCTTTTTATTTAAAGCCAGATACTTTATCGAAAATAATTTTTTCAAAATATCAGCCCTTGTAGCGGAAGTACCGATACCGCTTCCCTTTATTTGACTTCTAAGCTCCTCATCCTCTATGAGCTGTCCCGCATTCTCCATTGCAAGTATAATAGAGCCTGACGAATATCTCTTTGGAGGTACCGTCTCACCCTCTTTAATGCTCAAAGAGTTAATTGTAAGCTTTGAACCCTTTCTAAGTGATGAAATCATCTTTATATACTCCGGATTTTGATCGTCACCGGTCTCGTCATCCTCACCCTCTGTTTTTACCGGGCTTAATATATCTAAAAATCCTCTTTCAACACATACTTTTGTATTTGCAACAAATATCTCATCTCCTATACCGAAGCGTATAGCAAACTTTTGATATATTGCCGGAGGATAAAATATACTAAGAAATCTTCTGCATATAAGTTCATATACAGACAATGACAATTTACTCAGTGAATTCATATTTCCAAACCCGGTAGGTATTATAGCATAATGGTCGGTGATTTGACTATCATTAACATACTTTGTTTTTGAAATATTTTTATATGTACCCTTTTCAAGAATATTATTTGCAAAATCCGCAAGTACCGAAAACTTACAAAGTCCCTTTATATTCTTGTCTATTTCCTTTGCTACGGCACTAGAAAGCACTCTTGCATCCGTTCTCGGATAAGTAACAAGCTTTTTTTCGTATAATTCCTGAATTATTTTTAATGTTTCATCAGGACTTATTTTAAATCTCTTTGAACATTCATTTTGTATCTCCGCCAGATTAAAAAGTAAAGGAGGATTTTTTGTTTCTTTCTTTTTCTCATTTGAAAGTACAACTGCTTCCCTATTGTTTTCATCGGCAATTTTTTCTATATGTGATATAAGTTCTTCGGCATATATCTTTTCTCTAAAACCGTTATCCTTGTAAAGCATAGGAGAATTAAAGTATTTTGACTTCTCATTTACCTTCCACTCTCCGTCTATACTCATTCCCTGATTTTCAAACTTACCCAAAACTTTAAAGAATGGGGTCTTTACAAAGTTTCTTATTTCTCTTTCTCTGTTTACCACCATTCCTACAACACAGGTCATTACTCTTCCCACACTTAGTACAGCTCTGTCAAGCTTTAAAAAGCTTGCAACATTTCTGCTGTATTTTAAGGTCAGTATTCTGGAGAAGTTGATTCCCATAAGATAATCTTCTTTTGCACGAAGAAAGGCGGCTGCGGAAAGATTGTCATACTCGGACCAATCTTTTGCTTCTCTTATACCTCTTAGTATCTCATCTTCGGTTTGAGAGTCTATCCACACCCTTTTTCTTGTCTTTCCCTGCACATTCGCCATCATATCTACAAGTCTGTATATATATTCTCCTTCTCTTCCCGAGTCGGTACAAATATATATCGTATCAATATCTTCTCTGTTTAAAAGATTTGAGACTATTGTAAACTGATTTTTAACACCGTCAATTATCTCATATTTAAACTCTTTAGGTAAAAAAGGCAAAGTATCAAGTGACCATCTTTTCAGTCTCTCATCATACTTTTCAGGGTAGCTCATAGTTACAAGATGTCCTACACACCATGTAACTATAATATCATCTCCTTCCAGATATCCGTTTTTTCTTCCTGTAGGTACTTTCAGAGCCTTTGCAAACTCGGTCGCTACACTTGGCTTTTCCGCTATAAAAAGTTTCTTCATTAATCTCTTTCTACACTGAACTTATATACAGTTTCACTGATAAACTCTTCAAGCTCATCCACTACCGGCTGTACAAACTCCGGCATATTTACTGCATTAGGGAAAAATTGTGTTTCAAAACAATATCCGCTTCTCTTAGGATATGTTACACCGCCTTTACCGACAATTTCCTCTGTCAAATAATTACCTGTATAAAACTGTACACCCGGTAAATCAGTGTAAACTTCCATAACTCTCTTACTGTTCTCATCTTTTGCTTTTGCAGCGAGCCTTAGTTCACCGTTGTAATCTTTGATTACCCAGTTATGATCAAATCCTTTACCCTGTACTACCGATTCATAATCGGAGTCAATATCCTTACCGATTTTTTTGTATTGTCTGAAGTCCATTGCTGTATTTTCGACTTTTCTTATCTCACCTGTAGGTACGGAATTTTCATCACATGGCAGGAAGCTGTCTGCAAAAATCATAACTTCCTGATCATATATATTCTTACTGTCCTGTCCGGCGAGATTAAAATATGCATGATTTGTTAAATTAACAGCCGTTTTTTTATCACAAACAAAGCTGTAACCTATTGTAAGTGCATTATCATCAGACAAAACATAACTTACATTTACCCTTGCTTCTCCGCCAAATCCCTGGTCACCGTCAGGACTTATAAGCATAAATGTTATCATATCTCTGTCTTCATCTTCAAATGTACCCACTTCCCAGATTCTGTCGTGCCAATAGTCAGGTCCTGAATGCAATGCATTATTTCCGTTATTTAGAGCAAGTTGAAATTCCTTGCCGTCAATTGTAAACTTTCCTTCCGGTATACGGTTTGCATATCTGCCTATAATAGAACCGAAATGCGGAATATTATTCTCATATCCGGCTACAGTATCATATCCAAGGCATACATCTTCAAACTTTCCGTCCTTATCAGGTACCATCATACTTACCCAAGTACCTCCAAGATCTGTAAAAGATGCACTTACTCCGTTTTTATTTGTCAGAGTATATAGATTTACAATCTTACCGTCTTTTGTTTTTCCAAATTCAGTTGTCTTAATACCCATGTTTTTCCTCACTTTACAAAGAAAAAGCCATCACAGCTCTACGTGACAGCTATTATACTATATTATACAAATTTTTCCATTCCCTTGCAAGACTTAGTGTAAATATTACCATAGCATGATAAATGCTCAATATATGAAATTTAAAAAGGCATCTGCAGTGCAAATGCCTCATTAATAATTATTTTGCTGTTATAAAATTCTTTGCTGTAAGGTACTCCGCACAAAGAAGTGCACCGCCTGCAGCACCTCTTAAAGTATTATGTGAAAGTCCGATAAACTTATAGTCATACATTGAATCTTCTCTAAGTCTACCCACTGAAACACCCATACCGTTCTCAAAATCAACATCAAGATTTACCTGTGGTCTGTTATCCTCTGTGAGATACTGTATAAACTGCTTCGGTGCTGAAGGAAGGTTAAGTTCCTGAGGCTCTCCCTTGTACTCTACAAGCTTCTTTATAAGATCTTCTTTAGAAGCCTTGTTCTTAAACTTTACAAATACTGCAGCTGTATGTCCGTTAAGTACCGGTACTCTTACACATTGGCAAGTAATCTTTGGTGAAGTTGCAGGAACAATCTCATCACCTTCAATATGTCCCCAGATTCTGAGAGGCTCTTTCTCACTCTTTTCTTCCTCACCGCCGATAAACGGAATGATATTTTCAACCATCTCAGGCCAATCCTTGAAATTCTTTCCTGCACCTGATATAGCCTGATATGTTGTAACTACAACTTCATACGGCTCATACTCTTTCCATGCATTAAGCACAGGAGCATAACTTTGTATAGAACAGTTAGGCTTTACTGCAATAAATCCTCTCTTTGTTCCAAGTCTCTTCTTCTGTGACTCTATGATTGCAAAATGCTCCGGATTTATCTCAGGAACTACCATAGGTACATCCTTTGTCCAACGATGTGCCGAATTATTTGAAACCACAGGAGTCTCTGTTTTTGCATAAGCCTCTTCAATAGCCTTTATCTCTTCCTTTGTCATATCCACAGCTGAGAATACGAAGTCAACCTTTGAGGCAACCGCATCAACATCATTTACATTCATTACAATAAGGTCTTTGTAAGCCTCAGGCATAGGTGTTGTCATTTTCCAACGACTTCCTACAGCATCCTCATATCTTTTTCCTGCACTGCTTGGACTTGCTGCTACAACTACAACTTCATACCAAGGATGATTTTCAAGTAATGACAAAAATCTCTGTCCTACCATACCTGTTGCACCGAGGACACCAACTTTTAATTTCTTATCCATATTATCTCTCCATATCTGTTTATTTTGAATAACAGTTCATAAATCTTGTGGACTATTATTTTTAACTGGTTGCAATCATAGTACACTATGAATAATATTGCAAGTATTTTTTCGCATCAGACGCACATTTGTACGTCTGATAGAGACATTTTATTTTACTTGTCTGTTTTTACAAAATATTATTTAATTTTTTGCCCCTTATAACCTCTATGGCTAAGTTTAACTTTGCTTAAATTAACTTCTTTTCCGGATACGCTTGCAAGTCCAACCTCGTTTGTAAGATACAAATTCTCAACAAATTCATTATATCCAAGTGTAATTGCCTTCTCTCCCCTGGTACTCTTTTTAAATTCATTTACCTCTGAAACATTAAATCTTAAAATATATCCTGCATCACTTACAACACAAATATCAGTATTTGATGCGGCACCAAGAATTCTTACACCTATAAGCACGTCATCATTATTCAGCTTTGTAGAGGCCACCTGCTTATTGTTGGTCTTAAATTCCTCTCCTGAAACTCTCTTTATATAACCGTTCTTTGTAAGCATCAAGATAAAGCCGCCCTTCATACTGTCTTCACTTACAGCCAAAAGGATCTCTTCATTACTGCTGTCAAACTTTGTAAGATTGTCAACAGGTGTGCCTTTATCTCTAAGTTTTGAAACACCCAAATCCATAACTTTGAATTTGTATAAAATACCGGCATTTGAGAAAATACATATTTTGTCGGTATTCATCACAGGAAATACATAAATATTTTCACTTTCCACAGTTTCCGCATTCTTATCAAAAGTATTTCTGTCAAGTATCTTGCAATATTCGAATTTATCCATAACAAAGATAACCTCTTCACTTGCTGTCGGTTCCTCAACATATACGGCTTCCTTGGCATCCTCTATCAAAGTTTTTCTTGGAAGTGCAAAATCTCTCTTAATCTTTTCAAGATCCTTTATAAAGAGCTTATCCATATTTTTATGATCTTTTAAAATATTTTCGTATTCCTCTATATTTTTAAGAGTAGTCGCATTATCTTTTAAAAGCGCCTCTATCTCAAGACCGATAAGCTTATAAAGTCTCATATCAAGAATCGCCTGCGCCTGCTTCTCGGTAAACGAAAGCTTCTTAGCATCCTTTTCAAGCGCCTTAACCTTGAAGTTTATACCTGTAGTATCACCGGAAGTAAGACATTTTTTTGCCTGAGTCAGATTTTTAGAACCTCGGAGTATTGCAATAATCAAATCTATTACATCTACAGCCTTTATAAGACCTTCCTGTATTTCCTTCTTTTCAAGTTCTTTATTTAAGAGTATATTGTATTTCTTTGTAGTAATTTCATACTGAAACTCAAGATAATTTTTTAAAATATCTCTTAGTGAAAGTATCTCAGGCCTTCCGTCTACAATCGCAAGCATATTTACTCCGAATGTATCTTCAAGCTTTGTCTTTTTATACAGGATATTCTTTATCTTTTCAATATCTGCATCTTTTCTAAGTTCCAGAACTATTCTTGTACCGTTTTTATCGGACTGATTGCTTATATCCACCACATCCGAAAGTTTTTTACTCTCTACAAGATTTGCCACATCCACTAAAAACTTGTTTATTCCGGCACCGATCATAGTATAGGGAATTTCAGAAATTATAAGCTTATCCTTGTCAGCTTTTTTCCTTCCAAGCTCTACTTCAATCTTTCCTCTCAGCTTTAACTTTCCGTTACCTGTTTCATAGATATCAAGCAAATCCTTTTTATTTGCAATAATTCCGCCTGTAGGAAAATCCGGACCGTGCAGCACTTCCAAAAGTCCCTTAGTATCTATATTCCTGTTTTTAATATAGGCAATACAGGTATTGCATACTTCCAACAGATTATGTGTAGGAATTGAGGTTGACATACCTACAGCAATACCCTCAGCGCCGTTTATCAAAAGATTAGGCACTCTAACAGGCAAAACCGCAGGTTCTTTTTCGGTCTCATCATAATTTGAAATAAATTCAACCGTCTTATCAAGATCCTTTAAATACACTTCTTCCGCAAATTTTGCAAGTTTGGCTTCTGTGTATCTCATTGCGGCCGCTCCGTCACCTTCTATAGATCCGAAGTTTCCGTGCCCGTCTATTAAAGGCATTCCTTTTTTAAAGTCCTGACTCAAAACAACCAAAGTTTCATATATCGAACTGTCACCATGCGGGTGATATTTACCCATGGTATCACCGACTATTCTTGCAGACTTACGATGCGGTCTGTCACTGAATATTCTCAGTTCACTCATATCATATAAAACTCTTCTTTGTACAGGCTTCAGACCGTCTCTCGCATCAGGTATAGCCCTTGCGGTTATAACACTCATAGAATAATCCAAGTAGGATTTTTGCATTTCCTCCGAATATTCCGTTCGCAATATCTTCTCAGCCATATACCCTCCTATGCATCTATTACCGCTTCTCTTGCATGCTCATGTATAAAGTTTCTTCTCGGAGCCACATCAGACCCCATTAAAAGTTCAGTTATCTCACTTGCAAGTCTTGCATCTTCTATTTCAACTTTTTTCAGCACTCTTCTTTCAGGGTCAAGAGTTGTCTCCCAAAGCTGCTCGGCATCCATCTCTCCAAGTCCCTTATATCTTTGCAGAGTGAAATTGTCCTTATGTTTCTTTTTATAATCTTCCAATGCCTTTTCATCATATAGATAGATGCCCTCACCTCTTTTCGGTACCACCTTAAAAAGCGGAGGCATTGCAATATATACATGTCCGTCATATATCAGCTCAGGCATAAATCTGTAGAGGAAAGTCAAAAGCAAAGTATCTATATGACTTCCGTCCACGTCCGCATCGGTCATAAGTATTATCTTGTCATAACGAAGTTTTGAAATATCAAAATCATTACCATAACCTTCAGAAAATCCGCAGCCGAAAGTATTTATCATTGTTTTTATCTCGGCATTTGCAAGTACCTTATCTATAGAGGCCTTCTCAACATTTAATATCTTACCTCTTATCGGTAAAATAGCCTGGAAATTTCTGTTTCTTGCAGTCTTTGCAGAACCGCCGGCAGAATCTCCCTCTACTATAAATATCTCGCATTTACTCGGATCTTTTGACTCACAGTTTGCAAGTTTGCCATTTGACTCAAATGAAAACTTTGATTTTGTGAGCATGTTTGTCTTGGCTCTTTCTTCAGCCTTTCTTATCTTGGCTGATTTTTCCGCACAGGAAATTATAGATTTTACTACATCTACATTTCTGTCAAAGTACCTTGTAAGCTCATCTCCCGTAACCGTAAGTACCGCCCTTGTAGCATCGGCTGATGCGAGTTTTGTCTTTGTTTGCCCCTCAAACATAGGATTTGGATGCTTCACACTTATAATAGCAGTCATACCGTTTCTTGTATCCGCTCCGGTAAAATTGCTGTCTTTATCCTTTAATATACCAAGGTCTCTGGCATAAGTATTTATAAGTCCTGTAAACTTTGTCTTGAAACCTGCAATATGTGTACCGCCCTCCTGGGTAAATATATTATTACAAAATCCAAGTATATTTTCTTCAAATGCGTCCACAAATTGTATTGCTATCTCCACATCAATATTATCGCATATTCCCTTGTAGAGTATAGGTGCATGCATTACTTCCTTACCCTTATTAAGTTCTTTTACATATGCCACTATACCTTCCGGCTCATGGAAAACTATTTCTTCATGTTCATTCTCTCTTAAGTTTTTAAAATGTAAAATAAGACCCGGATTTAAATATGCACTTTCATGCATTCTGGACTTCAACCAGTCAGCCTTAAACTTTGTAACTTCAAAGATAGTATCATCAGGTAGAAATGTGATTTCAGTACCTGTATTTCTCGTTTTTCCTATAGTTGGCAAAAGTCCCTTTTTTAATTCTACTGTAGGTATACCCTTTTCATATCTGTCATGATGTATATATCCGTCTCTTGATATTTTTATATCAAGAAAATTGGACAAAGCATTAACCACTGATGAACCTACACCATGCAATCCACCACTGGTTTTATATGATTCATTATCAAATTTTCCGCCTGCATGTAAGGTGGACAATACCACTCTTTCCGCCGAAATACCCTTTTGATGCATCTCAACCGGTATTCCTCTACCGTCATCCTTCACTGTACATGAGCCGTCCGCATTTAAAGTCACCCATATATTTTTACAAAATCCGGCCAAATGTTCATCGATTGAGTTATCCATTATCTCATAAATAAGATGGTTTAATCCCTTTACACCGACTCCACCGATATACATACCCGGCCTTACTCTAACAGCCTCAAGTCCTTCAAGTACTGTAATACTGCCTGCATTATAGTCCTGCATAAAACCTCACTTTTACAAAAATGTAACAGTCCGGCAAAACCAAACTGTTACATTCATACTTTATTTTACATCAATTGGCCATTTGCCAATATTTTTTCAACAAGTTCTTCATTGTTTTTTGTTGAATTGAATTCTTCAATAATTCTTTCGGCCACTTCATCAGGCTTTGCCAGATCTGTAGACTTTCTGATTATACTTACCACTTCGGCCTCTTCCTTGCTCAATAATAAATCATCTCTTCTTGTAGAGCTCTTTAAAACATCTATCGCAGGGAAGATTCTCTTTTCCGACAGCTTTCTGTTAAGTACAAGTTCCATATTTCCCGTACCCTTAAACTCCTCAAATACAACATCATCCATTCTGCTTCCGGTATCTACCAAAGCTGTTGCAAGTATTGTGAGACTTCCGCCCTCTCTTATATTTCTTGCCGTTCCGAAGAAACGCTTAGGCATATGAAGTGCCGCAGGGTCAAGTCCTCCTGAAAGTGTCCTTCCGCTTGGTGCTATTGTAAGATTGTAAGCTCTTGCAAGTCTTGTAATGGAATCAAGTAATATCATTACATCCTTTCCATGCTCTACAAGTCTTTTTGCTCTTTCAATAACCATCTCGGAAACTCTCTTATGTCTGTCCGGAAGTTCATCAAATGTGGAATATATAACTTCTACATTATCACCTACTATTGCCTCTTTGATATCTGTAACCTCTTCAGGTCTTTCATCTATAAGTAATATAATAAGATGCATATCCTTTTGATTTGTTGTAATAGACTTTGCTATTTCCTTTAAAAGCGTAGTCTTACCTGCCTTTGGCTGTGAAACTATCATACCTCTTTGTCCTCTACCTATAGGTGAGAGCAAATCGACTATTCTCATAGCTTTTGATGCGGAATCATCATTTGCCAAATGTATTCTGCTGTTTGGGAAAATAGGTGTCAAATCCTCAAAATTAGGTCTGGTTTCCAAAGTCTCAGGCGGGAAAGAGTTTACAGTATTTATATATAAAAGTGCCGCAAACTTTTCTGTAGCTGTTTTTATCTTTTTTATTCCTGATACCACATCACCTGTTTTCATTCTGAACTTTTTAATCTGTGCAGGTGAAACATACACATCATTATCGCCCGGTAAGAAATTTTCACATCTTATAAATCCGAAACCGTCAGGCATTACCTCAAGTATACCCTCTGCAATCTCACCTGAATCCAGATCCCTTATATCTGTAGGATAATCTCTTGAAAATCCTGCTCCGAAGCGATTGTCATAGTATTCATTTCTATATCCGGATTGATTTTGTAAAGGATATTGATTCGGATACTGGTTAGGATACTGATTTACATATTGATTTGAATTTACATACTGATTCTGATTATTGTACTGGCCCTGATAATAATTAGGCATATTACCTTGAGCGCTTACTTGACTATACCTTTGTCCGTTTTGATATGTATTATTATATCCGTTATTTCTGCTTTGATTTGAAGTGCTTCTTTGTGCACTGTTATATGTACTTCTGGTTTGACCTGTATAATTACTCTGACC
>CAKAQP010000067.1 GCA_916720285.1 uncultured Lachnoanaerobaculum sp.
TGAAGTTAAATTTCTCGGCAGCTTCCTTGTTTGCCAAAATAAGTCCGCCTCTTGGTCCTCTAAGAGTCTTATGTGTTGTTGTAGTTACAACATCCGCAATTCCTATAGGTGACGGATGAAGTCCGGCAGCCACAAGTCCGGCAATATGCGCCATATCAACCATCAGATATGCGCCCACTTTATCGGCAACTTCTCTGAATCTCTTAAAGTCGATAGTTCTTGCATATGCACTTGCACCTGCTATTATCATTTTAGGCTTACACTCAACGGCAATCCTTTCAAGCTCATCATAGTCTATAAAGCCTTCATCATTTACACCGTAAGGTACTATATTAAAATATTTTCCTGAAAAGTTTACCGCTGAACCATGTGTCAAATGTCCGCCATGATTCAAATTCATTCCGAGTACAGTATCTCCCGCCTCAAGCATTGCTAAGAATACAGCCATATTTGCCTGTGCTCCTGAATGAGGCTGTACATTTGCATAGTCACAGCCAAAAAGCTTCTTTGCTCTCTCAATTGCAATACTCTCTACTATATCTACATCTTCACATCCGCCGTAATATCTCTTTCCTGGATATCCTTCGGCATATTTATTTGTAAGGACTGTTCCCATCGCCATCATTACAGCTTCGGATACAATATTTTCAGATGCAATCAGCTCAAGATTTCTTCTCTGTCTGTCTGCCTCTTTTTCTACTGCAATGCCAACCTCAGGGTCAAGTTCCTTTAAAAAGTTCATCACTTCATTAACCATATCTTTATCTCCTAACTACAACCATATTGCTGTTGTCTATGAAAGTATACAATAAATCAAATCTCTTTGCTATATGTTTTTACCTATAATTACTTATAACTATCTGCAGACTTTCTCTTCCGTTGTACTCATTAATATCAGGATAATATATAATATCTATCTCTTTTCTTTCCTTTATGTCTTCAAAGAACTCTTCACCGTCACCGAAATAGATTCCCTCCACTACAGTCCCGTCTGTATCTTCCAAAAGCATCTTTACAACATTTTTGTTCTTTCCAAGTACCTTTTTTGAAAGTATTTTTATATCTTTTCTGGCAAACTTTGGTTTTTCATTCTTATTTCCAAAAGGCTCCAGTTTCTCAAGTTCTCTCACGAAATCGAGATTCAAATATGAAAACGGAAGCGCAATATCTATCCAGACCTTTTGCACAAAATCCTCTTCACAAAGTTTTGAATTCATATTAAGCCTGTTTCTAAACTCATCAAGCCTATTTTTTTCAAGGCTCATTCCGGCAGCCATATGATGTCCGCCAAATTTTACAAATACATCTTTGACTTCATACAGTGCTTCAAACATGTTGTAGCTTTCTATAGACCTGCCGGATCCCTTTATCATATCTTCTTCACCGAAGGCTTCCGTAAGTATAATAGTCGGTTTTCCAAGAGCTTCTCTTACTCTTCCGGCTATTATTCCGGCTATTGATTCATGACAATCATCTAAATGTATTACAAGAATATCATCATCCATATATTCATTTTCTGCAATCTCTATAGCTCTTTTTACATTCTTTAATGTAAGGTCTTTTCGCTCGTCATTTAATTTCTTTAAATGAGCGGCATATTCATCCGCTTCTTCTTTAGTTTCAGCCATAAACATATTAAGTGCAATCAGAGCATTTTCAAGTCTTCCTCCGGCATTTAGGCATGGTCCTAGTACAAATCCGATACTGTAAGCACTGAGTTTTTTACCCTCCATACCTGTAGCCTTTATAAGAGCCTGAAGTCCAAGATTATTTGTATTCATCAGACTTTTAAGCCCGTTTTTTACCAATATCCTGTTTTCATCAATTAAAGGCATTACATCTCCGACAGTAGCTATAGCCGCTACTTCCAGGAGATCTTTAAGTTCCGGATCATCATAAATCTTTTTCTCTTTGTTTCGCTTCTCATAAATATATTCCATAAGCTTATATGCCACCAGACCTCCGCATATACTCTTAAAAGGATATTCACAATCACTTCTTTTTGGATTAATTACTACATTTGCAACAGGTAAAAGATCCCTTTCATTCTCTTGATATACCTCATGATGATCGGTGATAATTACTTTAATTCCAAGTTCCTTGGCAAGCTCCATTTGAGAATGTGCCGCAATACCGTTATCACAGGTTATTATCATATCTACGCCATCACTTGCCGCATCTTTTATTATATTATCATTGATTCCGTAACCGTCCTTTATACGGTCAGGTATCCTCACATCTACATTTGCACCGAAATATTTTAATGCTTTTACCAGAATATAGGACGAACATACTCCGTCTATATCATAGTCGCCTACAACTCTTATCTTTTTTCCGGCATTTATTTCTTCCGTTATGATATCATAAGCTTCATTTATACCGGTCAGGTATTTCGGATCATGCATCAGGCTCATATCATTTTGAAGGAATATAGAAAAGTCTTCTTCCTTTATATCTCTGTTTATTATAATCCTTGCCAATACCGGTGAAATATTAAAACGGGCTGATATTTTTTCAAACTCAGCCCGCTTTGTATAAAGCATCCACTTTGACTCCATCTATTCTCCAATCTAAAATTTCAAAACGAACTTACAATTGCTTTTTCTTATTTACCTTTGTCTTTATTATAGCCAAATGTGTATTTGTAGCTACTGCATCGCTGAACACTTCGAGCACGGCTCTTTGCATATCATTTTCAGCATCATATCTTATATCTATAGCTGTATCTGAGCTTATGTCAGTCAAACAATCATAAAGTGCGTCAAGATTTCCTCCGTAATAATCAGGAAATTTCATTTTCTTTTTCAAATAATTATGTATCTCATTTTTACCGCTGAATTTATCTAATTTCAAAGTTATATTATTCATTTAATTTTCCCTAATATATTTGTTCAAAAGTATTGTAGTGATCTTCCGTGTAGAATACCAGGCCGTCATTTGAATAAACAAGCCTTTTCGCACCTCTGTATCCGCCGTCATAATCAATATCACATTCAAAATATCTTCTTCCGTTTGCTCTTGGCAGTGCACCCTCATAATTTCCGAATGCGCTTCCGCCTATACTCATTCCAGGCAGTATATCTGAGAGATTTCCTTTTGAAGGATCCCATCCCATATCCTGTGCCTCTTTTTTTGTAATATAGTTTGCCGGAAGTCTTCCATAAGTATGAATATATAGTGCAACTTCTTCCTTGGAAGTATAATTTCCGTTTTCTTCTACCTGTACTTCTTTTTCCGTTGCGCTTTCTTGAAGCGTTTCTTCTTCAGACTCGGTAATCGTGGTAGTTTCTTCTTCGCTCGTCGAATATTTACTTTGATTTTTTCCGTCTTTGACGCTTTCCGTTTTGGAACTTTCTATCTTAGCGCTTTCTGTTTTTGCACTCTCTTTCTTTGCTTCCTGCCTTGTGCATGCACCCAGGGCAAACATTAAGCCAAGTATTATTATCGGAAGCCACCAAAGCAGCTTTTTAAGCAAACTTCCACTGTCTTTTTTCTTTTTTGTCATTTCTCTCTTACCTCACATTTCTATAATTATACGTAATGAGGTAAGTCTTAGCAACCAAAAATTATATTAAGTTTGACCTTAGGTATTATATTTTGTATAATAGTATTTGAAACAACTAAAAATAAATTTAAGGTATGGTTATTTATGAAAATACATATATTACAAACCGGAGAAGTGATGGTAGCTCCTTCTCTCGCATATAATGGAAATACCGGCTTCAATCCTCAGACACATGGTTTATTACTGAAAAGTGAGGATAGAGTAAATATTCCGGTACTTTCATTCCTTATACAAACAGGTAACAAAAATATTCTGATAGATACGGGTATAAGAAAAGATTTGGAATCGGAAGAGCCTCTCAGTCTTGATAAGCAGTTAAAGGCTATAAAGGCACCTCTAACCTTTGCTTCCACACATTTCCACCTAAAAAAAGATTCATCCCTTTTGTCAAGACTTGAGGAGATTAATATTTCACCACAGGATATTGACTATGTGCTTCTTACACATCTTGACTTTGAGAATGTCAGCGGTGTTGCAGATATTTCTTCGGAAACCAAAATTCTTGTTTCAAGAGATGAAGCAAAGGCTGCTGTGAAAAACCCTTTAAGATATTCAAGGAGCTGGTGGAAGGATGCAAACATTTCTGTTTTTGACTGGAACGGCAAGGAAGGTCCTTTTGAAAAGTCTTTGGATCTCTTAGGTGACGGCTCCATTATACTTATGAAGCTTTACGGGCATTCTGCCGGAATGTTTGGAGTGAAGGTTACATCTGAAAACAATAAATTTACTTTATTATACTCCGATGCGGGATATGGAGAACTTGCATGGAAAGAGCTTGCCCCTCCTGCTGTCACGGTTGATAAAGAAGCAACCATGCGTTCCCTTGAATGGGTGAGAATGGAATCCCTTGATAAGAACTGCGCCTACAGTCTTGCATCACATGAAGCAACATCTATGAAAGTTTTAAGATTCTAAAAAACGAGCTGTTATAAGGTCTCCCCTATAACAGCTCATTTTTATATTTCAAAGCTATCGCCCTTTATTTTATCTTTCATTAAAAGTGATAATACTATTCCAAGAACAGCAATATTCATCCAGAAAAATCCGGAATCTCCTCCTATGAACAGAGCCATAATAGAGTTTATTGACTTCACTTTTAAAACACTGCCCATTACTTCTATTCCGGAAAAAACAGTTGTTAAAATCACTGTAATTGCCATTCCGGACTTTGAAAGTCTTACGAATTTATTTAAGATAATTATTGCAACTATAACTATTGTAATAGGATATAAAATTCTAAGTACAGGCACCGATATCTTTATTATAGTATTAAGTCCGAAGTTTGACATAGCAAATCCTATAAGAGTAAATATATTCACATATGTTTTATATTTAAATCTTGGGAATGTATCCACAAAATACTCGGCAACTACTACTATAAGTCCCGCAGTAGTTGTAAAGCAGGTAAGTATAGTCATTGCACCCAAGAACACCTGTCCGAAGCTGCCAAAAAGTTCGTATGAACTTTTTGACAAAATATAAGTTCCTATATTTATGTCAGGATCTGCCAATACATCTGCAGGTATACTGAATTTATTTCCCAATGCTCCAAGACCTATATAAAGTGTACTGAAGAATATAGCTGTTACTATACCCACTACAGCCATTATCTTTATATATTCCTTCTTTGAAGAAAATCCGAAAGTCTTTATGCTTGAAGTGGCAATCAGACAAAAACTTACGGCAGCCAGCGCATCCAAAGTATTATATCCTTCAAGGAATCCCGTTTTTAATGCCGACATTGCAGTACTCATCTCACCCTGATTTATCGCATGGAAATTCATATTTCCAATCACTATAAGAATAACTATAAGCATTGCAAACATAGGTGTAAGTATCTTACCGACTCTATCCATCAACTTTGAAGGATTAATGGCTATAAAATATGCAAATAAAAAATAAATTGCACTGAATATAAATAGCGGCAATCTTCCGTTGCCGGTCACAGGAGCAATTCCTATGGAAAACGAAGTTCCTGCCGTTCTCGGTATTGCAAAGAAAGGTCCGATAGCAAGGTAGAGTAGGGTTAAATAAGCTGTTGCATAATGTTGATCCACCTTTATGCCGATTTCATTTTTATATCCGCCTTTTACCATAGTTCCAAGAACCAAGGTAATTATTGCAATGCCTACACCTGATAATACAAAACCGAGTATGGCAGGATAGAAGTTCTCTCCCGCTCTAAACCCGAGTTCAGCGGGAAAAATCAGATTACCCGCTCCGAAAAATATACCGAAAAGCAAAAGCCCGATTAAAAAACCCTTTTTTATCATACTCTTACTTTTACAACCACCTTTTTGGCAGCTGCAGGAGAAGCAAGTGCACATCCGGGCATATGTGCATCTTCCGGAGCTACAACTATAAAGTCTCCCGGATAGAGTATAACATGTCCATATACCTCAGGTTTCTCATATAGTACTATATCATTTTCAGGCCTTGCCTCACTTACAATTAAACCTTCTCTGTTACACAATCCGAAGAACTCAACACCGTCCACAAGACATTGAATGTCAAAGAATTTATCATGTGCTTCAAATTTCTTTTCTTCAACGGGCAATGTATTGTACTCATGTACATTTGCAAACACATTATCGCCCATTATTTCATACTTCCCCGGCTCCAACGCCTTTAAATCATTGTTCCTTAACCATTCATATGCAGCAAGAAACTTCTCATTTAAGTAATTATACTTTTCTGCAAGCTTTATGTTTGTAAAAAACATAATCTCTCCCCCTATAATAAATATGCAGTATTCGGATCTATACTCATTTCATCTGTATAAATTATCCAGTCTGTTACATCATTGATTGTGTATTCACCCTCGTCTCCCTCTTTCATGGCTGCAACCCTGTATGGAGCCTGTGTAAGCACTGCTTTAAAACCTTCCTCCGTAAACTCTATAAGTTCAAACCAGATATGCTCGAGATTTTCATAATCAGGATTTCCATCCTCTCCGTCTGTAGGCAATCCGACCTTTATCAATGCTCTGTAACCCGGATTCTCCAAGATTGCCTTTTTCATAATTTCATATCTGTCTCTTGCCATAAACTTCATATGATCAGTCTGCTCATTTGTATAATAGTAGAGAGGATTTTCAACAAGCTTTTCCTCTATCTCGGAAGGCTTTGTATATTTAGCATTGTTTGCATCTTCCTCTGATAAGAACAGGAAAATAACCTGACTGTTTGTATTATGACTGTCAACTCTGTCTGCAGGACCTCCAAGTATGGTGGAAGGATATTTTTCAATAGCAACATTCCAAGGCAGTGGTGCCACAACTATCTCATTTCCATCTATAAACTCTCCAAGGAATATATAATCTTCTATAGCTTCATTCTGATACAATACTCTGCAAGCCACAGTATTTAGTAAGTAATAAATATCATTTGCATTTTCCTGGCTTATATCCAAGAGCTCAAACTCTGAAAATCCGGTTCTACACATACCATGTGTATGAAGCCATACTTTCTTTGTCTCATCATCAAATACTGCCTGTACTGTAAATAAACTTTCAGCATTAGGTGTAACACTTGACTCTGCTGCAAGCTTTACCCATCTTCCGCTTAAAAGTCTTTCGGCACTTTCATCAACCACAGCGAGTGCATCAGGGAAAAATGCCATTATAAGCTTCAACTGCAAATGATATGAATCAAAATAATTTTTATTGAAATTCATATGAATAACAAACGAAGTATCCTTTTCCTGTATCTCTAAAAAGTCTTCATCATGAATCTTTTGGTTCTGCAAAGAATACAAGCTTTCCAATGTGAATTCCTCAAAATAAAATCCTACACCATACTCTTCACCCTTGTATTCCAATGTAAGATTGCCCGAGCCGTCATCTCTTTCGTTAAACTCTATAAGCTTTACACCTTCAATTGCCTCTATTCTCTCTCTTGCACCATCAATATTCTCATCATCCACACGATTTGAAAGTACGTGCATATAGGAGTTCTCCTCCCATACAGCCATAGGCTGTACCTGTGGTATCTCTACTTCATTTTGCTTCTTCTTAAAAAAATTAAACATTATTCCTCCACAAAAGTTATTATTTTTGATATTTTCCTAAAAGTTTTATAGCCTGCAAAAGGTATTTTTCTCTTTTCAAAGAAATCACATGCTGTATTCATTATAAGCATAAAACTTCCAAATATTAAAAAATCCAGATATCCGTATTTTTTACCGGTTGCACCCTCAAGGAATGCGATATCATGTTCTCTGTTTTTTTCTTTCAACCTCTTCATGATATATTCAATAAGTTGATTCCTCAAGTTCATTATTTCAAACTCATATTCAAGCATATCATCCAAATGTTTTTTTTGGTCAATACTGAAGCAGAAAAATCCTGCCACAACTCCGTTTCTGTATAACTCATCCATTATCGGCATTTTATCAAACATATTTGAAGACATATACTCACTTATAAGAGAAGGTAAACATGTAGTTCCTGTATATATATCCTCTCTTATCTCATCCTCTGCTACAGAAGGCAACTGATATCCCGAATACATTTTCAAATAATCTTTTGCCTTTATTCCAAGTCTTGCACCCTTACTCTCAGCACATGCTCTAAGTCCTCTGTAGTCAACACATTCTTTTAAAAAGTCTTCTCTGTTTTTAAACTTAAGCACTATTTCACATGTCTCATCATTCGGAGAATCAAAGTCCTCTATATCTGCAAAGTCGAATTCAAAGTCATTTGCCATCAGATCTATTTCACCGAATATATCAATAAAGAGCTTTTCAAACACCTCCAAAGGTATATCAAATGCATCCGCATATATCACTATCTGCCTGTCGTCACTTACAAAAAATCTAAGGCCTGTTATATCATACTCTCTGTCATTAAAAAAAGATGTACCCGGAATATCCGATTTCGGTGATATACCTATTTTTATATCAACAAGTTCTCTTAAGTCTTTCGGCATCCTATCAAGTATATATTGAAGCATGAAAATATCGGATTTATCATCACCTGCCTCAAGTTCCATTGCTCTATCCCCTATTATATGAGCATCGGTTCTTTTTGATATTTCCTTAATACCGTTTGCAATAACGGACAAAGCATTTGAATAAAAGTCTTTATCAAGTTTATTGTACTTATTTATATCTTTACTTACTTCTTCCCACATTGAACTTACTCTGTCAGACATTTTTATTCTTAAATCCGATTCCGACAGCATATCCGCACAGGAAGTCATCATTTCTATAGTATCACTGTCTCCCGGCTTTGAATCCAAAGCTTTTTTGAAGTAGTGTAGGGCAAGTCCGTCTTCATCCAAATAATAGTATGAATATGCCAACCTGAAATAATATTTATGATTTCCTCTAAAGTACTCCTCATGAGGCTTTAAAAGTTCAAGTGCCTGGGCAAACAACTTATATTCCCCCGGTTCTCCAAGGTTATTATACGCTCTTGCAAGTTCCGAATCCATCTCAGGTGTTCTGGCATTCTCAGGCAATATCTCAAGCGCATCAACGACACTCTCATATTCACCGTCATCATTCCAGATTTTACATTGTTCAAGTAATTCCATGTTATTTTCCTATAAAATTTATATTTTTATCTTACCGACCTTATATCAGTAAACTTAGGAATCCATCCTTAAAACGCTTTAAGCGTAATCATTATAAATATACCATATATAAAAATTACTGTCAGTAAATTTAATGATATCCGGTACTTTAGAAGTAAAAATATTCTCATATTTTACAAAGACATTTTTATTGATAAGGCATACAGATTTAAAATATATCATATTTCAAAATAAAAATAAGGCACAAATCTTACAGAAATAAAATTTGTGCCTCTTAATAAAGGTCTGTTTAATTAATGTAAAAATAAGCTGAGAAGCATTATCTCCACAATACCTGCAATACCTAAAAGTAATGTACACACTGTCTGTGTCTTGTATCCCTTTTCAGGTGACATTGCACCGAAGTTAGTAACAACCCAGAAATATGAGTCATTAGCGTGTGAAACTGTCATTGCACCTGCACCGATTGCCATAGTTACAAGTGTAGCACTCATTGGACTTGCAAATCCAAGAGCCGGCAACAACGGAGCAACAATACCTGCCGTAGTTGTAAGTGCTACTGTGGATGAACCCTGTGCACTCTTTAAAATAGCGGATAATAAGAACGGGAAAAGCATACCCATTGTGCTGAGAACCGCTGCATGATCCTTTATAAAGTTAACCATATCAGATGATGCTATAACCTTACCAAGCACACCACCTGCCGCAGTCACGAACAATATAGGTCCTACAGTCTTTAATGTATCATTTGTAATGTTGTAGAAGTCCTTCATCTTACCTGCACCTTGAAGCTGTAATACACCGAAAACTGTACCGACTGCAAGAGCTATAATAGGTGTTCCCAGGAATTTCAAAACATCCGCACCTGTACCGCTCATCTTCATCATTGCAACTATTGATGCAATAGCCATAAGTAATACAGGAACTAAAATAGGTGCTAAAGACAGCCATCCACTTGGAAGCTTTCCATATTCTGCCACAAGCTCTTCATATGTCTTTGTAACTTCACCTGAATCAGCCTCATCATCAGCCTTTACTCTCTTGCCGATGAATTTAGCATAGAATAAACCTGCTAAAAGAGGGAATATAGAACATACTGCACCCATACCCATTACAAGTAAGAGGTTATCACCGATACCGAGTGTAGAAGCTGCCGCTATAGGTCCCGGTGTAGGCGGTATAAATACATGTGAAATGTAAAGACCCGCAGAAAGTCCAACTGTCATAGCTACAGATGACTGAGCGGTTCTCTTTACCAAAGCCTTTCTGATAGGATTTAAGATAACAAATCCCGAATCACAGAATACAGGAATTGAAACCACCCAACCCATAAGTTCTACTGCCAAAACAGGATTATTCTTTCCAACCAGCTTTATAACCATATCTGCCAGTTTAAAAGCCGCACCTGTTTTCTCCAAAATTGTTCCGATCAGAGCACCAAGTATAATAACAATACCTATACTTGAAAAAGTACCTGCAAATCCTGCTCCGATAACACTTGCAAGACCTTGTATCTTTGTTCCGTCTTCCAATGTCTTATCTACAAGCGGTATTCCTGCTACAAGTCCCAAAATAAGTGATATACACATAATCGATATAAACGGATGTACACCAAACTTTGAGATGGCAACTATCATAACGATAACCGCCAAAATAAACACGAATATAAGTGGTAAACCTGTCATATAAATCCTCCTTGTCTAGACATATGGGTATAAAATTACTTCATAATTGTTAATATTTATCCCCTACTCCACTTAATAATATTGTAAACTTATTATATCATAATATCTAATAAATGCAATTATAACAATAAATTTTATATAAAGAATAATTTTTTAACAATTGTTTTCTAATAAAAACGCCAAGCTGCAAGACTTGACGTTTTTATTATTAATATATAATTTGTATTTTCACATTACTCCCTTTTGGAGTATTATACAGCCATATAATAACATTTTA
>CAKAQP010000068.1 GCA_916720285.1 uncultured Lachnoanaerobaculum sp.
TTTTTTCAGAGGGATAATGGACTCGGTTCCGACATCGGCAAATATAAAAAATTACTCTAAAATTGTTAAGGACAAGTCCAATGTCAGAAGACTTATTAAGATATCGGAGGAAATAGTAAATGATTGCTATGTGGGCGAAAAGGGAGTTGATGAACTTTTCGCAAAGACGGAAAACGAGATGTTTAAATTGCTTCAGACAAAGGAAACAAAAGATATCGTACCTATAAACGATGTGGTATTAAATGTTTTGGATAAAATAGAAGCTGCATCAAAAAACAGTGATACCGTTACAGGTATTCCTACAGGTTTTGTAGATTTGGACTTTAAGACCAGCGGACTTCAGCCTTCAGACCTTGTTTTGGTGGCTGCAAGACCTTCTATGGGAAAGACCGCATTTGTCCTTAATATAGTTCAAAATATTACTATGAAGAAGAAAATTTCATGTATGGTTTTTTCTTTGGAGATGAGTGCAGAGCAGCTTGTCAACAGACTTTTGAGTATGGAGAGTAATGTGGATTCGCAAAAACTGCGTACAGGAAATCTTAATGACAATGATTGGAACAGTTTGATAGAGGGTGCTGTAAGTGTCGGATCTTCCACATTGGCAATTGATGATACTCCGGGTATTTCTATAAATGAATTAAGGTCAAAGTGCAGGAAGATGAAACTTGAAAAAGGGCTTGATATTATTATAATAGATTATCTACAGCTGATGACGGGAAGCGGAAAGGCAAATATAAGCAGACAACAGGAGATATCGGATATTTCAAGAAGCTTAAAAGCTTTGGCGAGAGAAATGAGAGCGCCTGTTATTGCACTTTCGCAGCTTTCAAGAGCCTGTGAGACGAGACCGGATCACAGACCTATGCTTTCAGATTTGAGAGAGTCCGGAGCGATAGAGCAGGATGCCGATGTTGTAATGTTTTTGTACAGAGATGATTATTATAATAAGGATACGGAACATCCGAATGAAGCTGAGGTTATTATTGCAAAACAAAGAAACGGTGCAATTGGAACAATAAATCTGGTTTGGAAACCTGATATAACAAAGTTTGTAAACATGGCGAGATAGGCAACTGTCTCGCTTTTTTATATGATTAAATATTTTTTGTGCAATAAAAAAGACCTGCATGAAGCAGGTCATATGATAAGTATTATCGCTTTGAGCAAGCAATAATTAAGCTATAATAGCATCTGTAGGGCAAACTGAAGCACATGTACCGCAATCGATGCAAGCATCAGCGTCGATGTTGAACTGAGTATCTCCCTGTGAAATTGCACTTACAGGACACTCACCTTCGCAAGTTCCGCAACTAACGCACTTATCTGTAATTGTATATGCCATTGAAATTTCCTCCTAAAATTTATATGTTTCTCTTACTTGATGATATTCTAATCTATTTAATGTAAAATAACAAGAGCAAATTTGCATGTATTGAATAAAATACAAGTTAGTACTACCTTACTTAATATACAATTTATACAATGATTTGCATTAATCAGATTATTCTATAATCTTGATATCTTGCTTTTAAACAGGTTTTAGTATATAATACGTAATCAAGTTTAAGAAAAAAAGGGGAAGTTACGATGACCTTATTGGAAAATTGGAGAAATAAAGCTTACGGCGATGCGACAGATGACAGGCAAAAAGAAGAGATTTGGAAAAACTACTTTATAGTTGAAAAGGGTATTTATGAGAGTATTTTAAAGAACCCTAAAGATGTTATTAAATGCACCGTAGCGGAATTGGCAACAAAATTTGATACAGATATACAGACAATTACAGGCTTTTTAGACGGTATAAATGATTCACTTAATAAGCCTAATCCTATTGAAGAAATGAAGGAAGATACAGAGATCGCTCTTGATATCGACCTTGAGAAGCTCTATTACAACATGGTGGAGGCTAAGGCGGACTGGCTTTATAACTTACCTGAGTGGGACAGCCTTTTGGATGAGGAAAAGAGAAAAGAACTCTACAAGACTCAGAAAAAGAGCGGTACTGTAGTAAAAGAAAAGAAAATCGGCAGAAATGATCCATGTCCATGTGGAAGCGGAAAGAAATATAAATTCTGCTGCGGAAAGAACTAAATAAGGGTATTGTTTTAGGTGGCGGTTTGACGTCACCTAAAATTTTAAGGAAAAATAATGGAGCAATATACAAATTTTGCAAAAGTATATGATTTGTTCATGGACAATGTTCCCTATGACAAGTGGGTGGAGCAGATAAAGGATATATTATATAAAGAGAATATAAAAGACGGGTTGATATGCGATCTGGGTTGCGGCACCGGAGCAATTACCGAAAGACTTGCAAATCTCGGATATGATATGATAGGTATAGATAATTCATATGATATGCTTGATGTTGCAATGGAAAAGAAATATGCTTCAGGCAATGATATATTATATCTTTGTCAGGATATGAGAGAATTTGAGCTGTACGGTACTGTAAGGGCAATAATATCTCGTTGTGACAGTTTGAATTATATAAGAGAATTATCTGAGCTTAAAGAAGTATTTGCCTGGGTGAATAATTATCTGGATCCTAACGGGCTTTTTATTTTTGATATGAATACTGAATATAAATATCAAAATATACTGGGAGACAATACTTTTGCAGAGGTAAGAGAACAGGCAAGTTTTATATGGGAAAATACATATGACATGAATAAAAGAATCAATGAATATGATTTGAACCTTTTTATAAAGCTTGAAGATGACAATTACAAAAGGTTTGAAGAAAGGCATGTACAAAAAGCTTATACTTTTGATGAAATATTATCTGCGATAGATTCAAGTAATATGGTGCTTGAAAAATATCTGGATGCGGATACTTATGGAGAAATAAGCGAAAATACTGAGAGAATACTTTTTGTAGCCAGAGAGAAGGGAAAGTAAATGAAAGATTATATGGTGAAAGCCACTGCGGCAAACGGATATATAAGAGCTTTTGCTGCAAATACAAAAGATTTGGTTGAGGAAGCAAAAAACGATCACAATACTTCACCGGTGGCGACTGCGGCATTGGGAAGAATGCTTACCGCTGCGGCAATGATGGGAAGTATGATGAAGGGAGAAAAAGATCTCCTTACTTTAAAAATAGAGGGTGACGGTCCTCTAGGAGGTGTGATTGCAACAGCAAACAATAAAGGTGAAGTAAAGGGATATCCTTTTAATCCTACGGTTATTATTCCGCCTAATGCAAAAGGCAAACTTGATGTTGCAGAGGCGATAGGAGTCGGTCTTATGAGTGTTATAATGGATACCGGAATGAAGGAGCCTTATGTAGGTCAGGTGGCACTTTTATCCGGAGAAATAGCTGAAGACTTGACATATTACTATGCGACAAGTGAACAGACACCTTCAAGTGTCGGACTTGGGGTATTGTTAAATAAAGATAATACAATAAATGCGGCAGGAGGATTTATTATACAGCTTATGCCACATTGTCCTGATGAGATAATAGATAAGCTTGAAACTAAAATCAATAATCTGAAACCGGTGACCACAATGCTAAGTGAGGGTATGTCTCCAAATGATATACTTAAAAGTATTTTGGGAGATATGGATCTTGAATTTAATGAGAGCCTTGATCTTTGCTTTAAATGCAATTGTGATAAGGAGAGAATAGAAAAGGCTCTTATAAGCGTCGGAGAAAAAGAATTGCAGGAAATGATAGATGAAGGTAAGCCTATAGAGGTGAAATGTCATTTTTGTAATAAGGCATATGACTTTAATGTGAACGAGCTTGAGGAAATGCTGAAAAAAGCTACAACAAGATAGTTAAGTTGTATTGACGAGAAGGCGATAAAAAAAGAGCTCTTTAAAGAGCTCTTTAAACATATCTATGATTATCTGACCACTGTAACGTTTACAGCCTGCGGACCCTTAGCACCCTCGGTTAAATCATATTCAACTGAGATTCCCTCATCAAGAGTCTTAAATCCTTCCATGTTTAAATCAGAAAAATGTACGAATACATCACTTCCGCCTTCATCTGAGATGAAACCGTAACCTTTTTGGTTATTAAACCACTTAACTGTACCTCTGTTCATAAATAATGCCTCCAAATAAAAAAGTGTAACTACAGAAAAAATCAAGTGGTAATTTTTATCTGTAATCATATAGTATCACGTAATGTGTATATTGTCAAATATTTAATTAGAGGAGATAGATAATTATGCATAATAACAGTGTATTTAATCATTTAAAGACAATAAATAAACATAAGCTTACTGTAATGGACCTTTGTTTCAAAATAGGCCTAATTAAGCAGGGATTCCTACACGATTTGAGCAAATATTCGCCTGAAGAGTTTCTAATAGGTATAAAATACTATCAAGGGGACAGGAGTCCGAATGCCATCGAGAAGCTTGAAAAGGGATATTCAAGCTCATGGCTACATCATAAGGGAAGAAATAAACATCATTTTGAGTACTGGATTGACTACGGTCCTGACGAAAAAGACGGTCTTATGGGTATGAAAATGCCTCTAAAATACGTGCTTGAGATGTGCTGTGACAGAATTGCGGCTTCGAAGGTATATTCCGGAGACAGCTACACAACAGATGTTCCATGGGACTATTACAGTAAGAGAAAAGATTATATTGATTTACATAAGGATACAAGAGCGTTGCTTGAAAAAATCCTGCTTATGAATAAGAATGAGGGTGAAAAGAAGGCTTTGGCATATATGAGATGGCTTTTAAAACATCCGTATGTATATTGATTTTATATTATAAATTGTATAAAAAATTGAAAATATATATTGAGTTAATACATAAAGTCCTTATAATCTGAATTTATAAGGACTTTATAAATTTACGACTTATTTCAATGTTTTTTGTATCTATTTTCTGAATAATCTAATTATTATTTTAATAGTTTGAAATGTTTGAATATTTCGACCAAGTATTTGCTGAAAAACTCTTTGTCATCAAAATCAAGTTTTGCTAAATTCATATATTTTTCTTTTGATTTATAGTCTTTTTTAAATGTTTCATCAATATCGGACATATTAAAGCAGTGTATATAATCGGCAAACTGTCTGATATAGGCGGTTTGTTTAGTAGCTTTTTTCTTTACGGCTTTGTCTACAAATTCACCTATACTTTTATGCACAGCATAATCTTCAATTGTCAGATAATAGTAGTCTTTGTAATTTTCAAAGAAAAATTTTAACTCGTCTTTTAATATAGGTATGCTTAATTCTACTTTATTACCTGAAATACATAGTGACACATCGTCGGTGAGTTTCAAATCATGCGGTAGAGTTTCGTTACAGATGTAATTTAAAAACAGTTTATCATTATTTACATGTACTGACTCCGGAACAAAGATTGAGTTGAAAAAATCGGGATAAGAAAGCATCTCCACAACCTTTAACATACCTAGAAGATCTTCTTCGTTATGCAAGAGTAGGGTATGTAAAATATTCGAGTCTTTATTTTGTGTATATCTGTAGTAAAACTCTATAAGTTCGCCTCCGGTATATATATCCTCTCGATGCAGTCCCAGAAATTCCTCCAAAGTTTTCTGGTTCATTCTTTCAAGTCCGAGAGGTTTCTTCAGATGTCTTATTTTCTTATAAATATCAATACTTACATAATCATCAAGCGGATTGAAAAGATAGTATTGCCTGGCACATTCTCTTATATAAGGAAGGTCAAATCCGTCTCCGTTAAAATGAATCAAAGTATCGAAATTTGCGGCGTACTCATAAAAGGACTGCAACATGGCCGTTTCATCAGATATGCTTTCGGAAAACCATTGCTTAAAGTTTAAATTATCTTCTTCAACACTTATACAGCCGATAAGATAAAGCTTTGAATTTTTCGGACTAAGTCCTGTGGTTTCTATATCAAAAAAAAGTACACTTTGCGGATTTCCTATTTTTGATAAATCATATTTTATATTATTTTTAAAAATCTTTTTTATTTCTTTCATACCTGTATTATAATATCCTCGAATGTTTTAATCAATAATTTGCGAAAGTGTGTTCGATTTTGTTTGATTTGTAATCTTGCTATATGATATTATAGTCTGGAGATTAAAATATTGGGAAGAGATATGATTACATATATAAAAGGAATTGTTATAGAAAAAAATATTGACAATATAATAGTGGAATGTGCCGGTTTGGGTTATGAAGTGTTTGTTTGCGGTAGAGATCTGGAAAATATATCAAAGGAAAAAGATATTGTTATACATACATATTTGAAGATTTCAGAGGATGCACATACATTATACGGATTTTTAGACAGAGCAGACCTTAGTATGTTTAAAAAGCTGATAGGAATAAGTGGTGTCGGCCCGAAGGCGGCGCTCAGTATAATGTCGACTTTAAGTACATTTGACTTGAAGATGGCTATAGTTTCCGATGATCACAAGGCGATAAGTGCGGCTCAGGGTATAGGACCTAAGATTGCAAAGAGAATAATCCTTGATTTAAAAGAGAAGGTTGATTTTGAAAGCATCACATCCATAGAGAATGAAAAGCCTGTAAACGGCGGAGTGCAAAGTGAAGTTGTGGAAGCTTTGGTTTCTTTGGGATATTCAAGCAGTGAAGCTTATAAGGTGTTAAGAAGTATTGAGATAGGTGATTTAGATACTACAGAGGATATACTGAAAATTGCTTTAAAAAAGATGGCGATATTCTAAGAATAAGATATAGTGGGCATATAAATGGAAAGAAGAATAATTTCAACTGAAATAACAAAAGAAGATAAACAAATAGAAAAAAGTCTGAGACCTCAATTTTTAAATGAATATATCGGTCAGGATAAAATAAGAAAAAATCTTAAAATTTATATAGATGCGGCAAAGCTTAGAAAAGAAAGTCTTGACCATGTGCTTTTTTACGGCCCTCCGGGACTTGGAAAGACTACACTTTGTAATATCATTGCAAATGAGATGGGGACAAATTTAAAGGTTACATCAGGACCTGCAATTGAAAAGCCGGGAGATATGGCTGCGATTTTAAATAATCTGAATGAGGGTGATGTACTTTTTGTGGACGAGATACACAGACTCAATCGTCAGGTGGAAGAGGTACTTTATCCTGCAATGGAAGATTTTGCAATAGATATTGTAATAGGCAAGGAAGCCGGTGCAAGAAGTATAAGACTGGATTTGCCGAAGTTTACTTTGGTGGGTGCAACCACAAGAGCCGGACTGCTTACAGCACCGCTTAGAGACAGATTCGGTGTGGTGCAAAAACTTGAATTTTATACTACAGATGAGTTGAAAGAGATTGTAATGCGTTCCTCCACGGTTTTGGGAGTGGAAATAGATGAGAGCGGAGCTGTGGAAATTGCAAGAAGAAGTAGAGGTACTCCAAGACTTGCAAACAGACTCTTAAAGCGTGTCAGAGATTTTGCGCAGGTAAAGTATAACGGTGTGATAGATAAAAAGGTTGCGGATTATGCACTGGATATCCTTGATGTTGACAAACTTGGACTTGACAACAATGACAGAATGATTTTACTCACTATCATAGAAAAGTTTGGCGGAGGTCCGGTTGGACTTAATACTTTGAGTGCGGCATTGGGTGAGGATGCAGGTACTTTGGAAGATGTATATGAGCCTTATCTTTTGATGAACGGACTTATAAACAGAACACCGGGAGGGAGAGTTGCTACAGAGAATGCATATATCCATCTCGGTATTGAAATGGAAGGTTAAGAATGAATAATGTAGAGCTTTTGGCTCCTGCCGGATCATATGAAAGTCTTGTGGCGGCGGTCAATGCAGGAGCGGATGCGGTATATATAGGCGGAAAAAAGTTTTCAGCCAGAGCATATGCCGATAATCCGGAAGAGGATATTTTAATAAAAGGTATTGAATACGCTCATACTTTCGGGGTAAATGTCTATATGACTGTAAACACTCTTTTAAAGGAAAGTGAAATCGGAGAGCTTTTTGATTATATAAAGACTTACTATAATGCAGGTGTTGATGCTGTTATAGTACAAGATCTCGGTGTATTTGAATTTATAAGAAAGCATTTTCCGAAGCTTTCGGTACATGCCAGTACTCAGATGACCATAACAGGAAGCTACGGAGCAATATTTTTAAAGAATCAGGGTGCAAGCAGAATAGTTCCTGCCAGAGAGATATCTTTGGAAGAGATAAAAGACATAGATAAAAAGTGTGATATTGAAATAGAGTGCTTTGTACATGGCGCGCTTTGCTACTCGTATTCTGGGCAATGCCTTATGAGTTCAATGATTGGCGGAAGAAGCGGAAACAGAGGAAGATGTGCTCAAACATGTAGACTGCCTTATGATGTGTATGAAGGTGACAAAAAACTTAATAAAGCCGATGAAAGAAATCTTTTAAGCTGTAAGGACCTTTGCAGTTTGGATATTTTGCCGGATCTTATTGAGGCGGGAATAGATTCTTTAAAAATTGAAGGAAGAATGAAAGCGCCAAGATATACTGCAGGTGTGGTAAGTATATGGAGAAAGTATTTGGATCTGTATAATGAAAAGGGAAGGGCAGGATATAAGGTTGATAAGGCTGACAGAAAGCTTTTACTTGACCTTTTTGACAGAGGCGGACAGACCGACGGATATTATAAGGAGCATAACGGTAAGGATATGATTGCTCTGCATGAAAAGCCGGTTAATAAGCAGGTGAATGCCGAGTACTTTGATTATCTGGACAAGACTTTTGTTGAAGGTAAAAAGCAGCTTCCCGTTTCAGGTTCAATCAAATTAAAAGAAAATACCCCTATAATATTTGATGTAAGTATAAATAATTTAAAAGAGGTCTATGGCAGAGATAAAGAATTTGACAATTTTTCATCTGTAGAAATTATCGGTGATATACCTCAGCCTGCAAAGAACAAGGCCGTTTCGTTCGAGGATGTGGACAAGCAACTGAAAAAGACGGGTAACAGCCGGTTTTACTTTGAGAATTTAAGTATAGAGCTGGATGATAATCTGTTTATCCCTTTAAAGGCTTTAAATGAGATAAGAAGAGAGGCTTTGGATAAGCTTGAAGAGAAAATTCTAACAAGATATACAAGAGATGATTCGGATATAAGGGAATACGAAGGATTTATAAATCAGGTTATAAGCGGCGAGAAAAAAGAACCTGAGGGAGTAAAACTTAATATACTTTGCGAGAATATGGAGCAGATAGAAGGTGCAATTCAATTTGCAAGTGAGGAAGGTATTGTATTTGATGAGATAAGTATAGAGAGTGAACTGCTCGGATATGAAGGCATCACAGAAAAAATAAATACAGTAAAGTCTTATTCAAGCACCTGCAATTTATATATGCCGCATATTTTCAGGGATGAGGCAAAGAAGTTTTTTAACAAGTATTTAGATAATATAAAAGCTTTTAAATTTGATAATTTTATAGTCAGAAGTCTTGAAGAGATATTTTACATAAATGATAATATAGACGCTTCGGCAAGTATTATACTTGATTATAATATCTATGCTTATAATAAAAGCACCATAGATTTTTATAATGAAAAGTTTAATATAAAGAGACTTACATATCCTTTGGAGCTTAATCTAAATGAGATGAGGCAACTTGGTAATCCCGGAAATGAAATGGTGGCTTACGGAAAGATACCTATGATGGTTTCGGCACAATGTTTAAAGAAAACTACAAAGGGATGTGATCATAAGAAGGAAGTTCTTGTATTAAAGGATAGAAAAAACAGTGATATGCAGGTAAAAACACATTGTGATTTTTGTTATAACACCATACTTAATTCAAAGCCGCTTTCGGTTATAGGAATGGAAAAAGATATAAAAAAGATTGCACCGGAGACTTTACGACTTTGGTTTACCACGGAGAATGCGAGAGAGGCAAAGGCTGTTATAAGAAAATATTTCGATTATTTTATTAAAGGCCTTGATGTTGAAAATGTTTCGGATTTTACAAGAGGACATCTAAAAAGAGGCATAGAGTGATATGTTCTTTACTATAGCGCGGCATTGGTTTATACTTCTTTTAGTTATCACTAAAGTGGAGGTGTGGAATGATAGAAGCAACCAGCTGCGGTGGTGTAGTTATATATCATGGAAAGATATTGACCTTGTTTAAAAATTATAAAAATAAATATGAGGGATGGGTTTTACCGAAAGGAACTGTGGAACCGGGTGAAACATTTGAGAAGACTGCACTGAGGGAGGTTTACGAAGAAACCGGAGCAAAGGCTAAAATAGTACAATTTATAGGAACCAGCCATTATACATTTAATACAAGTACGGAAATAATTGATAAAAGAGTACATTGGTTCTTAATGAAGACCGACAGCTATTTTTCAAGACCGCAAAGAGAAGAATATTTTGTGGATTCGGGGTATTATAAATACCATGAATCTTTTCATCTTTTAAAATTTTCAAATGAAAGAATGATGCTTGAAAGAGGCTATAATATGTATATGGAATTAAAAAGAAAAGGGAGATGGGATGATAGATTTTAACAGAGTTTATGTTATGAATTTGGAAAATGCCATAAGAGGCGCAAGAAATCCGATGAATTCATGGGCGAGATCTGACAGTTATTATGATGAGAACGGTCAATATGTTTTAGGAGAGAATGACTTATCGCTTGCAAAAAGGCTCAGAAATGCCGGGACAAGCGATCACAGAAAGTATTTAAGACAGGTAATGCTTTCCGTTGATATTACAGCACCTATGTATTGGTGGAAAGAATACGATACATATAAAGTTGCCACGGTTGCAAATTCCACATCCACAATGCACAAGATTCATTCAAAGCCTTTTGAGTTGGATGATTTTTCACATGATCATCTGACTGAAAACGGTTTAAAAGTTTTGAAAGGTCTTGTTGATGAAATGGAAAAGATAAGACTTGAATATATTGAAACTAAGGATAAGTCACTTTGGTATGACCTTATACAGCTTTTACCTTCAAGCTACAATCAAATGAGAAC
>CAKAQP010000069.1 GCA_916720285.1 uncultured Lachnoanaerobaculum sp.
TTCTTGTATTCAGTGCATCTTCAAAGCTTTTACCGGTCTTTAGATATTCATAAACCGTGTCCGTTTGATCGCCGTTTGTTACTATTACATTATCTCCAAATACTCTTACAGGAGAATATATAATCAAAGACGGATCACTTAGCAGGCTTTCATCAAAAGCCTTTGTCCTTATATCATCACCATGCACATCAAATATTCTGTTTCTTGAATTTACACTTCTTCCCATGATAAAGTAGGCGAAAACGGCATTCTTACCGTCGTCAGACTTTCCAAGTACAATTCCTCTACCCGGGTACTCTAATTTTGACAGATAATCAAACATAAAACCTCCTAATCGTTTCTAAGTGCAGTTAGCGGACTTAACTTCATTGCTCTTAAAGAGGGGAAAAAGCCTGCCAACATGCCTATAATAACTGCAAAAATAATTGCGGATATTACAAGCCATGGCGGTATTCTTGATATATTTCCGTCTACTCCGGAAACAGCCACCGCCACTCCAAGAGCATTGATTACAATTGAAATAATAAAACTAAAAATAACTCCGGTCAAGCCTCCGATAAGTCCGATAGCACCTGATTCTATAAGGAACATATCTCTTATTCGATTCATATCACAGCCTAAAACCTTCATAATTCCGATTTCTTTGGTTCTTTCATATATACTCATCATCATAGTATTTGCAATACCTATAGAAGCAACAAACAATGAAACTGCACCTATGCCTCCAAGTACCATCTGAATCATATTTGTAGAGGCTTTACTTTGTTCAATCCACTCCATCTGTGACTCGGCCTGAAAACCCATATCTGTGATTTGCTTTTGAACTGTCAAAACATTTTTCATATCATCCACATATATCTTTGCAGAGTCATATACCAAATACTTTAAAGGCTTGCCTTTCTTTGTTGTAGGCTGACCCGGAATGGGCTTGTTTTTATATACTTTCTTAAGCATGACTTTTAAAGCATCTATATTACAATATATTCCGAAGCTGAAATTATTGTAACTGTCATAATCATCCATTAAAGCGCCTCCCTTTACCACACCTGCAGTATCTATGATATACTTCTTTGGCGGCTTCGGTGCATTCTCTCCTCCGGCATTTGCCTTATCATAGCTTTCAGTGTCAAAGATAACAAACATGGGCTTATTGTAGTCCACATTCGGAAGCTTGTTAGTCTCATAAAATGATTCATTCGGCTTTTTAGGATTCTGAAAATTTTTAATAACAAAATTTCCATATACAAATTCAAGCTTTTTCTTGTCTGTAGGAATATGACCGCTCTCAAGTTTTATCTCAGCCATATATTCTTCATTAACTCCGTTTATTTGAGTGCTTTGCATATAAGGTCCCTGCATTATAATTACATAAGTTGACAGCACCGGAGATACTCCATCAACATGCTCCACTTTCGAAAATGTTTCAATAGTATCATCCTTTATACGCAAAGGTTCCGTCTTTTTATTTGATGAATCATCTTGTCTGTTGTACGGAACAGTAACGTCTATAGCTTTTAGTGATCCCGACTGCGCTATGCTCTCTTTATTTAATTCGTCAAGTCCGATGCCAAGCGAGAGCATAGTTACAACGGAAGCCGTACCTATAAGTACCCCCAGTACGGTAAGTACAGTTCTAAGCTTTCTTCTTTTCAGGTTTGAAATACTTAATTTAAGTAAATCAAGCAGTTTCATTTACATCTGCTCCTTTTTTGCTTTTCTTTTCTTCAATATCACAGCACTTGCTATAATAACAGACGATAAACCTCCTCCGATAATAACAAGTAGGGGATTAAATCCCTTGTTTTCTTCTTCAGGCATTGGCTGATCTGTTATATCAATATCAGTTTCCGCCTCTTCATTTACATTCAGGATAAAATCTCTTGTCTCCTCTGTAATATTTCCGTTTTCATCTTCATAGCTTATAGTAAGATTTATCTTACCGTCATCTGCAGTTACAGCTTTTCCTGTCAAATTTACATCCACATTTCCGCTTTCACCAGGCTTTACATTTCCTATATAGGCTTCATTCTCCTTTATTGAATCCGCCTTAAACTTTGCCATAAGATTATAAAGAACTACCTTTCCGGTATTATTTATCTGAAATGTAATATTTGCATCATCACCAACACTTATACTGTCAGGGTTGATTTCAAAGCTTCCGATATTCATCCTTGCTACCTGTCTTACCGGTATATCAACACTGACCTTATCTGTTGCGTTTTTATACTCAGGTGAATCATACTGTTCATTTATTGTAATTGAATATGACCTTTGATCTACACCCGCTCTTGCACTCATCTTAAGTCTGAGCTCCGTAGTTTGATTTGCAGGTAGAGAATTCACTGCATGAGAGCTTGATCCCTGCTCCATACTGAATACCGCGCTGTCGTTTGCCTTCTCTGATTCCAAAGTGAATAAAATATTGCTGGCAGCTACACTTGCAGAAGCATTCTTCATTACAATAATCAAATCAAAAGTTTCTCCGGCATATACATCCTTCGGCTCTGTTCTGTAACTGTCAACCACTATTCTTGCCTTTGTTCTGTCATTCGGATTAAATTCTCCCGGAGAAGTGGTCGTTTCATCCTTATCTTTATTTTGTATATGCACAAAGAATTGCTCTTCAGTCTTTTTTATTTCACCTTCGGTAGAGTCACGATATGTGATTTCAAGTTTTATCGGATAATAACCCGTATAAGTATTTTTTTGTATTGCAAAACTGTAATCCAGGCTTGTAACTCCCCCGCTCTCAATCTTATCAAAATGTCTGTCATAGTTGGCATCATTTATTTCAAACGGAAAAACCGTACTGTCCTTATCCATTATCATATGAGCCGTAACATCAAAGGCTGTAAGCTTACCCGTATTTGCAAGATTGAGACCGAAGTTTAACACATCAGGATACCTGCCCCTAGGTGTAGACTGTCCTTCACCCAAAGTAAACTCCACATCCTTTACAGCTTCAGATTCACTGCTGTCGGTTGTGGCTGATTTTTGAATATAAACATTTATATATTCCTGTATTCCTCTTCCACCTTCTTTGTCATCTGCCAGATAAACCGGAATACCGTAGTAACCTTCAGGAATATCTCTTCTTACTCTTGCTGAAATAGTGATACTTTTTTTCTTACCCTTACTTATTTTTCCTACATGCTTTCTGTCTGTAGTCTCGGATGTAAGTTCAAAAGGAAATTCGATGTTTTCATCTTCTTCATCGTCATAAGCTATACCTGCCCATGCATCAGCATAGTCTGAGCCGGTCTCAACATAAAATGTCACACTCATCATTTTACCTGTTTTTCCTACAGGTATCTTATCCTGATGAAATACATTATTGCTTTCTATATTTCTTAACTTTGCAAATGATTCCATCTGTGGGAAAATGACCATTAAAAGAATCATAAAAATTCCCAAAACTTTCTTTACGCCATTCATCTTAACTATACCGCCTTTCCATCTACAATCCTGATTTGCCTGTCCGCAACCTTAGCTATATCATTATCATGTGTTACCATAATAAGAGTCTGATTCTCCTCTTTTACAATCTGCTTCATCAGCTCAAGTACTTCTGCCGTAGTCTTTGTATCCAGATTACCTGTAGGCTCATCTGCAAATATGATTTTCGGCTGCATGGCAAGTGCCCTTGCTATGCCGACTCTTTGTTGCTGACCTCCACTCATAGCATTTCCGTTTTGATATATCTGCTTTTGCAGTCCTACCAAAGTCAGATATTTCTTAGCCGTTTCAATCCTTTTCTTTACATCAACACCTCTGAATACCAGCGGTAAAGCCACATTGTCAAGTGCATTCATAGTCGGTAACAGATTATATGATTGAAAAATAAATCCTACATTGTTTCGCCTGAATGCCACCAGCTGATTTTCTTTAAGCTTTTCAAGATGAGTTCCGTCGATTATTATTTCACCCTTAGTCGGTTTCTCCAGTCCTGCCAGCATATTAAGTAGTGTGGATTTTCCGGAACCGGACGGACCTACTATCGCCACGAACTCTCCTTTGTTTATAGTAAAGTCCAAACCGTCCAAAGCATGTACTATGTTTTCTCCTGCTTTATAGAACTTATAAAGCCCTTTTACCTCTATTATTTTCTCAGCCATCACACTCACCTTTAATAATACGATAATATTCTATGTATATTCTATCATAGCATATATTTTGTATATTTATCTTTTTATTTTTGAATTTTTTATATTTTTATTAAATATAAAAAAGCCGACTGATAAATGTTATACAAATATCAGTCAGCTCTAAAATTATTGTGTTACAAGCTCTTTTACTTTAGTTTTTTTAACAATAGGTTTAAATATAAGTTCTCTGTCTTTGTCCTCACCCTTGCAATCCACCTTAAGAGAGTCTCCCTGCTTTACATTTCCAAGAAGTATCTGCTCAGCCATCTTATCCTCTATCTCGTTTTGCAAAGCTCTCTTTAACGGTCTTGCACCGTATTTTTTGTCATATCCTTTATCAATCAGGAATTCCTTAGCCTTATCGGTAAGTTTCAGATTCATCTGCATCTGCTCAGATAATCTGTTATTGATCTCCTTAAGCAAAATATCTAAAATCTCCTTTAAGTTATCACGTGTAAGCTGATGGAATACAATTGTTTCATCAATTCTGTTTAAAAACTCAGGTTTAAACATTTGCTTTACTTCATCCATAACATTACTCTTCATTGCTGAATAGTCTTTTTCATCATCAGTACTTGAAGCAAATCCAAGATGTTTCGGCTCTACTATTCTCTGTGCACCGGCATTTGAAGTAAGAATAATAACCGTATTCTTAAAGTCAACTATTCTTCCGCTTGAATCTGTAATATGTCCGTCATCAAGTACCTGTAAAAGTATATTGAATACATCAGGATGAGCCTTTTCAATCTCATCAAAGAGTATTACAGAATATGGATTTCTTCTCACCTTCTCTGAGAGCTGTCCACCCTCATCATATCCTACATATCCGGGAGGCGATCCTACCATCTTTGAAACCGAATGCTTTTCCATGTACTCACTCATATCAACACGAATAAGTGCACTTTCAGATCCGAACATACTGTATGCAAGCGCTTTTGAAAGTTCAGTCTTACCGACACCTGTAGGTCCTAAGAACAAAAATGAACCTATAGGTCTTTTCGGGTCTTTAAGACCTACTCTGCCTCTTCTTATGGCTCTTGCCACGGCATTAACCGCTTCTTCCTGTCCTACAACTCTTTCATGTAAAACCTTCTCAAGATTATTAAGTCTTTGAGAATCATTTTCCGTAATCTTCTTTACAGGAATTTTTGTCCAGAGTGCTACTACATCCGCAATTTCATCCTCATCTACAACAAGCTTTTTATTTCTCTTGTCTTCAATCCATTTATCACGCAGTTTGTTTTGCTTTTCTCTAAGTTTTTCCTGCTTTTCTTTTATCTCACCGGCTCTTTCAAACTCTTCGGCGCTTACGGCGTCCTCTTTTTCTTTTTCCATCTTTTCAATTTCAGCTTTTATTTCTTTAATCTTTTCAGGCTCCATATAATTGCTGATTCTTGTCTTGGAAGCAGCCTCGTCCACAAGATCTATTGCCTTATCCGGCAAAAATCTGTCTGAGATATATCTCTTTGACAGCTTTACTGCACTTTCAATTGCTCTGTCTGTAATAGATACGGCATGATGTTCTTCATACTTATGTTTAAGACCCAGAAGTATCTTAGTCGCATCTTCCAAAGAAGGCTCTTCAACTATTATAGGCTGGAATCTTCTCTCCAGTGCGGAGTCCTTTTCTATATGCTTTCTGTACTCATCTATTGTGGTTGCACCTATAAGTTGCAGCTCACCTCTTGCAAGTAAAGGCTTTAAAATATTTGAGGCATCCACTGCTCCTTCGGCGCCTCCTGCACCGATGATAGTATGAAGCTCATCAAGGAAAAGTAATACATTTCCTGCACTTACAACTTCATTTATTACTTTCTTTATTCTTTCTTCAAATTCACCACGATATTTTGAACCTGCAATCATAGCGGGAAGATCAAGCGTCACAAGCCTTTTATCAAGTAATGTGTCAGGCACTTCCTTTGATATGATACGCGATGCCAGTCCTTCAACTACTGCAGTTTTACCGACTCCCGGTTCACCTATAAGTACAGGATTGTTCTTGGTTCGTCTTGATAAAATCTGCATAACTCTGTTTGTCTCATTATCTCTTCCGATAACCGGATCAAGTTTTCCTATTCTTGCAAATTCTGTAAGATCTCTGGAATATTTATCAAGCGTAGGAGTTGCAAGTGAATTTGACTTATTGCTCGTCTTCTCATAGTTTTCTTTTCGCTCAGTCTCTTCACCCATTGCAGATAATATCTCCATATATAGTTTTTGAATATTTATATTCATTGTCAAAAGGAGCTTATGAGCGATACATGCACTGTCCTTTATTATTGCAATCAAAATATGTTCCGTACCGATAAGTGCAGATTTATATCTTGTGGCTTCTCTGTATGCATTTTGTAATACACCGATTGCAAGCGGCGAATAATTTTGTCTGCTTTCTATCGCCACATTATAATTTGAAACTATAAGTTGATCTATTAAATTTAATATTTTTTCTTCCGTTATTCCGTTTTTCTCAAGTATCTTAGCTGCAACACCGTTTCCTTCTTGTACCAGACCAAGAAGGAGATGTTCGGTGCCGACATAATTTTGCGATAATTCTTTAGCAGCCATTTCGGCATACTTAATCGCCTCCTTTGCTTGAGATGTATATCTTTCAGCCATTTATTTCCCTTTCTATAGTAATTCTCCTATATTGTCCCTTATATATTTTGCTCTTATTTCATCTATTTCATCTTCACTTAAAGGTCTTCCTGCCATCTTTAAAAGATTTGATGACTGAGCACCTATCATCATTGAATATAACTTACTTGCTGTAGTAAGCTCAATCAATCCGTCGGCACTGCCTGCCATAAGTGAACTTAAAAAACTTAGTGAGTCCTTTAAAGAAAGCTTTCTTGCATATTTTAAAACACCGAATGATTTATATGCTTCATCCTGCTTCTCAAGTCTTTTTTCAATGATTAGTGATTCCCTAAGTTTCCTTTCATTTGCATTTAGCTGATTTGCCACCTTTATTACAGTATCTAAAATTTCTCTTTCCGAAATTCCCAGTGTTTTAGGGTTGCTTATTTCAAACAATGCACCATGATTTTCTCTGCCTTCACCATGTAATCCCTTTATAGCCACTCCAAATCTTCCTACACTTGAAATCAGTTTTGAAAAGCCTTTACTCTGTGTGGATGCAGGCAAATGAAGTACTATTGCAGCACGCATTCCTGTACCGATATTTGTCGGATAAGTTGTCAAATATCCGTACTTTTCATTAAAAGCATACTCAAAATGCTCATTTATATAATCATCGATTCTGTTTGCCTTTTCAAGCAGTTCATATAAAGATATACCTACCGAAAGTGTTTGTAATCTTATATGATCATCACCGTTTATTACAATGCTTATATCTTCATTATCATTTAATATAATACCTGTAGGTGTCTTTTTCTTTGCCAATGTCAAATTCAAAACTTTTCTGTCATACATTGACATTCTTTCTATTTCTGAAATTCTGTCAAGTATATCGGCATTTGTATGTATTCCTAAATCTGTAGATATATTTGACAATTCTCCTATAGTATTATCAACAAGTTTTTTTGCTTCCGTATCTGAGAGTTTACCCGGAAACAATGCATTGTCAAAGTTTCTTGCAAGTCTTATTCTACTACTTATATAATTATAATCTGTATTCAAAGATACATTATCATACCACATCTTCATTGTCCTCTTTGATAGTCTTTATTTTGTCTCTAAGTATAGCCGCCTGTGCAAAATCCTCTTTTTTAATCGCATCTTCAAGTTTATGTTTCAAGTTTTCAATTTTTTTGTCCTCATTATTGAAGATATTATCAATGCTGTCTGTAACTATTGATTTTGGAAGTATCTTGTCATTTTTATGATAGTTCTTAGGAATTTTACCTACATGAGTATCATTTCCATGAATTTGCTTTATATTGTCATTTATCAAAAGATTAAAAACTTCAAAGCAGTCTTTACATCCGAACATTGAGTTTTTAATAAAATCATCATAGCTCGTATTACATGTCGGACATACAATCTGTCTATATTCACTGTTCTCTTCCTTTTCAAATACATCACCCAGTATTCCTGAAAGCAGCTTTGAAAAACTGAAGTCTTTATCAAACAAACTTGAATATTGATCTATCTCTCCGGCACATTTAGAACATAAATGATGTTCATTTTTTTGATCTCCGTCTATTATTTCAGTGTAAAAGACATTTGCTTCCCTAATTTTACATTTTTCACATAACATCTTTGTTATTACATCTCCTCAAATTCTTGTACTTCAAACTCATTATAAAGTTCATCTATAAGTTCATGCGCTTCTCTCCTCGTAACACCGTTGCATATTCCCCTTGCCACAACTACTCCGAACTCTTTTCGCATATTATCAAGTACCCGCAGTTTGTCGGCATCCACTTTTATGACTGCACCTTTTCTTCTGTCAAGCTGTACAAAGCCTTCCCTTTTTAATGTAGCATAAGCCTTGTTTACCGTATGCATATTGATACCTATTTCTTCGGCCAATTGTCTTACAGAAGGTAAAATGTCTCCTTCGTGGTATTTGTTTGTTGCAATTCCAAATATTATTTGATTACAAAGTTGTACATATATAGCTTCTTCACTATGAAAATCTATTATTACATCCATACCCACACTCCAATATAATATAAAAATTTGTCTAATTTATGTTTTAGGCATCCTATATTAATAAGAAAATATAGGTTTGCTATTTAAGTAAGTTATAAATGTTATAGTGATAGTATAACACAATGCTATATGAAAAACAATATTTTATAGTTTGAACAGATATACACTTTATCCGACACACTTCATACTAAAAGCTGAATATAACTTTCAGTTTATATTAAGCCCGGTTGAATTGCATAAAATTCCCATCATAATATTCGTATTTATGTACTTATCGTTACCAAAGTTCATAATTTATTAACTTTTTTCCTATTGCATATATGCTCCGATTATGTTATTATACTCTTCGTAGTTGAGAGTTTTCTTGCGTTGACCTCTCACTACAAAATGTGCATTATGCACTCCTATATCACTCTAACAGGGAAACAGCAGCCGCGAGGCTGCTGTTTCTCGTTGCATCAATATTTATTTTTCTATGTTTAAATCTCTTCTGAAGATCTTAGCCATCTCCTCATAGTCGCTTTCTTTCAAATACTTCTTATCAGGATTCATAGTAAATGTAGAACCCCATTCATCTCCTCCCTTATATTTAGGAACTATATGCATATGTAAGTGACAGCCTGTGTCTCCATACATTCCATAGTTTACTTTGCTTGGTGCAAAAACCTTGTGTACCACTTTTGCGATTTTATTTACATCTGCAAAGAACTGATTTCTTTCTTCATCGGAAATATCAACTATTTCACTTACATGGTCCTTATAAGCAAGTATTACTCTGCCCATCTTTGTCTGCTCTTTAAATATATATAAATATCCGCTCTTCATCCGTCCTACAGGATATCCGAATTTATCAAGTAAATCTCCCTGTACACAGTAAGCACAATTATTGTCTTTCATTTTCTCTCCTTAATTAATGTTTCTAATCAACATTCTCATACACTACATTTCCTTCACAGATAGTATAGACTATCTTACCCTGTAATGTATCTCCAAGCCATGGCGAGTTACTTGATTTGCTCTCACTCTTATCATATTTCCATTCTTTATTTATATCAAATACTACAATATCTGCAATTTCACCCTCTCGTAATACTCCTCTGTCCATATTGTAAAGCCTTGCAGGTTGATAGCTCATTCTGTTCATAAGCTCCATTAATGTGAGATGTCCCGGTTTAACAAGATACATATATCCAAGAGAAAAGCTGGTTTCAAGCCCGATTATACCGCTTGGTGCATCAACAAAGTTCTTATTTTTCTCTTCAGTACTGTGAGGTGCATGATCTGTTGCAATAATATCTATTGAACCGTCCTTTAGTCCTTCAATTATTGCAAGTCTGTCTTCTTCTTCTCTCAACGGAGGATTCATCTTTGCAAGTGTACCATATTTTATTACATCCTTATCTGTGAGCGTAAAATGATGTGGGGTAGCCTCAGCAAATACACGAAGTCCTGCCTTTTTTGCCTTTCTGACAAGCTCTACACTTTCCTTTGCACTGATATGCTGTATACTTATAGTTGCACCGGTTTCTCTTGCAAGTCTGCAGTCTCTCTCAACCATTGAAATCTCAGCCTGTCTGTCCGATCCGTAAATATGTAACTCATCTGATGATGAACCATGGTTGATTCCGTTTTCTTTAATAAACTTAGGATCCTCTTCATGAAATGAAAGCGGCATTTTAATATTTCTTGCAAGCTTCATAGCCTCTCGTGCCAGATTTTCATCAAGCAAAGGTCTTCCGTCATCTGTAAAGCCCACAGCACCGGCCTCTCTAAGTTCCTTTAAATCTGCAAGTTCTTCACCCTTCATACCCTTTGTGATACAGGCACAGGTTTTGACATTTATCGGTGTATTTCTACCTTTTTTCATCACTTCAAATATAAGTTCAGGACTGTCGATTGCAGGCTTTGTATTTGCCATAGCAACTATTGTGGTAAATCCTCCCTTGGCTGCAGCCCTTGCTCCGCTTGCTATATCTTCTTTATATTCAAATCCCGGTTCTCTTAAATGAACATGTACATCTACAAATCCGGGTGCGGCACAAAGTCCTGTACAATCATATACCTTAAGCCTTTCTCCGTTTGCTCTTGCCATAAGAGTTGCATCCAGGTATAAATCTTTATCTATCTTTGTGATTCTTCCCTCTGATATGAGTATATCTCTTATA